>DASQZL010000083.1:0-2997 GCA_035638715.1 Balneolaceae bacterium | reverse complement strand
AATAAATCGAAAATATATGAGCAAAAAATTCGACATTGATTCGCTTGTACGTTCAAACATCAAACAGCTAAAACCGTACCGCAGTGCGCGGGATGATTTCCAGGACGGATTGTTGCTCGATGCCAATGAAAACAGTCTGGGCGCGCCGGCTGAAAGTCTGGATGGGCTGCATCGTTATCCCTCGCCTGCCCAGCGAAAACTGCGTCAAAAACTTGCGGAATACCGGGGCGTTGATCCCAAAAATGTGTTTGTGGGCGCGGGCAGTGACGAAGCCATCGACCTGCTATATCGTATTTTTTGTCGGCCGGCCAAGGATCGCGTGCTCACCACCCCACCCACCTACGGCATGTACCGCGTTTCGGCGAATATTCACGATATTGCTATTGACGAAGTATTGCTCGACGAAAATTTTCAGCCGCCGGTCGAAAAAATCCTGCAGAAAGCAGGTCCACAGACCAAAATGTTGTTCCTCTGCTCGCCTAATAATCCCACGGGAAATACTTTTGAGCACTCCAGAATCGAAAAAATCATTAACCAGTTACCCGGCATTGTGGTGATTGATGAAGCCTATATTGATTTCAGCGACCAGCAATCATATGCCCCGGAAGTCAAAAATCATTCCAATTTGGTAGTACTCCAAACAATGTCGAAATCATTCGGCCTGGCCGGTATTCGGCTTGGCGTTGCGATCGCATCCCCCAAAATTATCGACTACCTGATGAAGGTGAAGGCCCCGTATAACATCAACCAGTTGACCTCCCAGGCAGCTCTGGAGGCCATGGATCACACGGATCGCATTGCAGAACATATTCAGTCAATCAAAAAAGAACGTGCGCGCCTGCGTGATATACTTGGCGAACTCCCGATGGTACAGCATATTTACCACAGCGAAGCCAATTTTTTACTTGTTAAAATGAATGAGGCCAAAAAAATTCACCAAAAATTGGCCAAAAAAAATATTATTGTACGCTACCGTGGGGACGAACCGGGATGCAGCCATTGCCTGCGCATCACCGTCGGCACGCAGGAAGAAAATGATGCGCTTGTGGAAGCACTAAAAGGTATTTCCTTATGAATTTGGATGATCTTGGTTGATAAAATTTTTAAACTAAAATTTTCTCATTTTGAGGAGTATAGCGACGAGAAATCTTAAATATATTCAGTGATGATCACTTTTTACGACTATAAACCGTATAATCATTTAAGATCCCTCACCCGACGCGTCGGGATTCACCCGAAGTGATGCCTGCGGCAGGGATGACATATGTAGTTCCGCAAAAAGGCTGTTTTGCCTGAATTCACTCAGAAAACGACAAATGAATTTATCCGCATAATAAACCACTTAATCATCTGCCATGAAATTATGGATTGATACGTCTGCCCTCGCGGGCTCTTCGGAACAACTTCTCTGGCGCGGAGCGCTTTACGGTTTGATTTATCTGAATCAGCATGGGCATTATTGCAGCTTTAAGATCGGTGATTTATCAGACGCCCAACAAAAGTTGCTACATAATGAAAAAATTTCGACTGAGTCATTCCCAAAAGACGAAGCCGATGCCGTTATTTCAGCCGATGGACAAAAATTAACGCTGCAGCGCGAAGGCCGTGACCCAATTTTATGTGATGACTGGATTGCCTTGAGTCGCCTGATCTGCTTTCCGCAGCGCACCGCCAGGCACCAGCGAAATACCGCTGAAACAAAGATCAAAGCAGAAGTCAACCTCGATGGAAAGGGGGAAAATAATATTGATACCGGCATCGGCTTCCTGGATCACATGCTGCAACAGGTATCCAAACACGGGTTGATTGATTTGTCGCTCACCTGCGAAGGCGATCTCGAAGTGGATGAACACCACACCATCGAAGACGTCGCCATTGCCCTCGGGACCGTGATCCGCAAGGCGCTGGGTGAAAAAACCGGGATTGGCCGCTATGGTTTTGTCCTGCCGATGGATGAAAGCGAGGCGAAGGTGCTGCTGGATTTTTCGGGACGGCCATATCTTACGTTCCAGGGACGTTTTGATCGTGAAAAAGTAGGCGAATTCCCAACAGAGATGGTGGAACATTTTTTCTATTCGCTGGCGATGAATCTGAAAGCCACACTGCATATTACGGTCAACGGCAAGAATGATCATCACAAAATCGAGGCCTGTTTCAAAAGTTTTGCCCGCTGCCTGCGGGTGGCTGTCAGCCGGAGTGAACGCGCACGCAATGTGCTGCCCAGCACTAAAGACCTCTTGTGATAAAAGTTCAAATAACAAAATACAAATGACAAACAAACCTCAAATATCAAATAGTTAGAAATTGAAATTAGTAATTTGTTTGATATTTGATAATTGAATTTTGCTATTTTCTCAATATGATTGCAATTATAAACTACAAAGCCGGCAACCTTGCTTCGGTCTCAAATGCGCTGGATCGCCTCAGTGCCGAGTTTATTATCACTAATAAAATTGATGAACTCGAGTCGGCCGATGGCATTATTTTTCCTGGTGTGGGACATGCACAAGCAGCCATGCAGTCGCTCCGCGAGAACGAACTGGATGCATTCCTGAAAAAAACGACAAAGCCGCTGCTGGGTATTTGCCTGGGCATGCAGCTGCTGTTCGAATCGAGCGATGAAGGCGGCGGCACCGGAGGTCTGGCGCGCATCCCGGGCCGACTGAAAAAGTTTGATTCATCAACGGAAAAAGTACCGCACATGGGCTGGAATAATTGCCACACGCTCGCCGATCACCCCATTATGGATGGGCTCAGTGAGGGTGACTATTTTTATTTTGTGCATAGTTTTTACGCCCCGGTGAACGATTTTACTGTGGCTTCCTGTAACTATATCACGGACTTTGCGGCGGTGGCGGCGCGGGATAATGTCATCGGAACACAGTTTCATCCCGAAAAATCGGGCGATGCCGGACATCAGCTGCTCCGAAATTTTTTGGATATTGTTGACTAAAAGTTTTGATCAAACTATTACACAGAGTGCCACGGAGGATCACA
>DASQZL010000082.1:0-13769 GCA_035638715.1 Balneolaceae bacterium | reverse complement strand
CCCCGGCTTCATTATTCACCTCTTTTTTGATCCTTTTAAGAGGAAATAATGCCCCTCCTTTCTCAATGGCCAAAGATTCATCCGCCCGGCAAATGCCTGCTTTATTAAGCACGGGAAAAAGTTCCGGGATCTCAAAACCACTAAGATGGTCAAAGTTAAAATTGGGAAACAAGCGAATTTGCCAATTCAATGCTCTTGACTCCGACTTTACATTCAATATGGACGCCGGGTAGAATGTCTTTGCCTGCAATTCCGGAATAGGCGGCAGGTTTTCATTTGCTTCCAGCCACAAAATATGTGTTGAGGTTGCCTGTTCTATGGCTTTCTTTAAAGCAGCAACCTTACCATCTTCAGGCTGCCAGGGTACAACAAGAATATCAGAAGAAATTGATTCGGCAGAATCTGCACAAAACAGAATCAGCTGCCGGCATTTTTTTTGATACAAAGCAATTTTCTCCTCAGGGGGTATTACATGACAACATAATATAATTGTCAGATTATATTCTTCCATAACAGTTTCTCAGCAAATGTTTACTTACAAATAATTCACCAGAGATGTCTTTATTATCCTCGAATGTACCGAAAGAGCAGCCTTATAGGATATTTCATATTTTTGAACATTCATCATGACATTGGCGATATTGGCATCCACCAGCTGACTGACATCACCTTTTTGATTTATATTCTGGCTTTTTAACTGCTTCTTTTTAAACTGCAGCCGGTTAATATGATTGCCAATATTTGACGTTAAATTGGTTACGTGATTATAGGCTTTATTGATCGCATCCAGGTTGTTACTTATTGCTGAAGGATTATTATTCCGGAGCGCCGTTTCAACATTTTGCATAATACTAAAAAGATCACCTGCGCTGGTATTGCGCAAAGCTTTGCCTGTAACCGAGACGGATACATTTGAGATATCGGAAATCTGTGTTTTTAAATTCTTCCCATTACTTGTATCGCTGACTCCGCCTGTGGCCGTACTATTCAATGAAAAAGGTTTTTGAGACGTATTGGTCCCCCCAAACAAGTATTCTCCATTGAATTTGGTGTTTGCCAAACTCACGATCCGTTTCTTCATGCCATTAACTTTATCAGCTAAATTCTGCCTGTTTTGCTTGGTTAGCGTATCTGTGGCACCACTGATGGCCGTACTTTTAAAGTTACTAAGCGTATCTATCATGCTATTAAGAGCACTTTCGGCTGTCTGAGCTTTGGATAAGCCACTATTAATGTTGCTCTGGTATTGCTGATTTTTACGCATGGCATTTTTTATATGACGACTGGTGGCGAATGCCACACTGCCGTCCGAGGCTTTGGTCACACGTTTGCCAGTGGAAACCTCCTGCTGATATTTAGCCAGTGCTTCACGATTCTTAGCTAAATTTTGTTTTAATTTTTTAAATGCTGCAAGTTGGGTTACGCGCATAATTGAATGATTAAAATGATTAAGTTATACAATGCTCAATAAAGTATTAGACATTTGCCGGCCCGCTGTTATCACTTTTGCTGATGCCTGATAAGCATTTTGATACTTGATCAAATTTGTTAGTTGATTATCAATGTTAACGCCCGACTGGCTTTGCTGCTGGTTGAAAAGCAGCTGCTTGGCCGATTTTTGTGTATCAATTTGCGATTTTAATTCCGTAATCCTATTGCCGGGTTTACTCATCAAACTAACTGCATTGCTACCTAAAGTTTGATTATTAAGCACTTTTTTATTTTGCAAATTACTTAACTTGATTGCAATGTTGTTATTCCCGGCTTCTCCGGGTGCAGATGAAGCTGCAATATTCCCCGGGTTATTCAACAGCGATTTATTGATAGAAATATCCTGAGCCGATATATTTGTACTATTAAAGAAGTTTCGTTGCACCGAATCATTCAACCCGTAACCGCTGCTGTGAATTTTATTCACTTGTTGAACCAGAGTCTTGGCCATATTATTGAGATGCTGTTCCGTATTGGGAATCACAGTCTGTATCATCGACTGGTCGGCTGCCAGTGCTCCTCCTCCCGGTTTAATTAATTTGCCATTGTCAAGCCGAAGCCGAAAGACATGCTTCCCCGGCGCCGTTTCTGCCTTGACGGTTGATACCTGTCCACCACCAAGTACCGTTATACCTCCGATACGTACTTCCACGGTGCCATTTTTATTATAAATCTTGCCAACGTTCACCAGTTTTGATAGAGATTTCAGCTGCTGCGTCTGTTGATCTTTACCATTTAAATCGGGTTTCCCGTTGGCGTGAGAGCGTGCAATTTCCTTATTTACACTCTGTAAATTTTGCAGCAGATCATTAATTTTTTTTACACGACTTTGAGCCGACTTTTTGGTCTGACGGGCTATATTTTCAAGATTATTCGCCGCATTATGGAAACCAGCCATTAATGTTTTGGCTTTGGAGAGCAAGGCATTGCGCTGACTTATATCCTGAGGATTGTTGGATAGTTGAGAAAATGCATTAAAAAAATTACTTAGCTGCGTATCCAGACCATTACCTGAATTGGATGTCAACGTTGACTGCAACTGCTTGTAAACTCGATTCTGCTCATTTAAATTGCCCAGCGCACTATCTTTTTTCATGATCTGTTGATCAGTCAAGTGATTGCGCAACTGCTCAACCTGTTTAACAGTGACACCGCGCCCCACAGTATAGCCGTTTTTGCGCATAACCGTTGCTGATAGATCCGCACGCTGCCGGGTATATCCCGGCGTATTTGCATTTGCAATGTTATTTGAGACAATCGTTGATGATTGCCTGGCGCTAAATAATCCGCTTTTGGCAATTTCAAATATAGAATTCATAGTTTACGCTTTTTGATTGATGGCATAACTATTTGATTGGCGTTGCTTTTCTCCGTCAGCATTATAACCACCCATTTTATCTGACCCGGCCTCGCATATTGCTTTAAATATTTCTGCATTTTGCCGTTTGGCAAAATTTAACAGATCCATAAGTTGATTGCGTAATCCCTCCGTCTTCCGAACCTGCGCATGCAACCGATCCCGCATGGCATTCAAAGTCTGTGTGGGTTCTTCTAAATCATTAAGCATCTCCTGTAACGATTGGGATGATAAGTCATGACGCTGCCGAACTTCTTTAAGATGTTTCTTAAATATTTCCTCCGAACTTTTTAGTGTTTCATATACTCTTACCTGCCTTTCAATAAGTTCGTTTAAAGAAGTAATATCATGATTAATAACAGCCTGTATCTGATCATTCAATAACGAACAATTTTCTTCGTATTCATCGATGAGTTGATTTATAATTTTTTTTAACCGATTCAACGATGCATTTGTACTATTCTCCGACGTTTGTTTCATAACCCTAACCCAGTATTAATGATCCGCATTCTTATTTAGATAGCTCGTAATCATGTTGGCTATGCCCAGCTTATGTTGTTTGGCCAATTCCTTAGATAGTGTATTCACAATATGCTGGCGGTTGATACCACTTCCGGCCTCCAACATAGTACCTTTATCGTCATGTTTGAACAAACCTTTAGTCATTGTTTGCACTAATTCGCGTGCAAATATATTTTCAAAAGCAGTGGCAACCTTTTCTCTTTTTTTGGGAGAATTTTGTACGTTCGTTTTGTTAAAACTGTCAGGACTGAATTGAATATCCATAATAATCTTTTACATGATAATTAATTTTCCTTTAAGGGCACCGGCTTTGTCAATTGCCTGAAAAATGGAGATAATTGCGCGGGGAGAAAATCCAAGTTTGTTTAATGATTTTGCCAGATTTGTTACCCGCGTAGTCTTCTTTAATACCATATTTTTAGCTGCGTTCTCTTTTAATCTCACCTTGTTGGTCTGCCCTGCCACTGTTTGTCCGTAACTGAAGGGCGGTGGTTGCGAAACAAAAGGGCGTGCCTGCGTGTTAATCTCAACGTTCCCGTGCGATACTAATACACTTCCAATTTTGACATTGCCACCCGCTACGATAGTTCCTGTGCGTTCATCAATAACTACACGCGCCGGCGTTTCTTCCTGAACCTTCAAATTCATTACTGCACTCGTAAATGCATTCAGCCCCCCGGTATTCTTAAATTTCTTTGGCCAATTCACACTGATAAAGCCTGCATTTTCCGCTGATGCCGTATTACTGCCAAATTTTTTATTAATCGCCTGGACGATACGGTGCGCATTCGTGTAATTGGGATCGTTCAATATCAGCCCCAATGGGTTTTTCCGGCTCGGCTCGTAGACTTTATTATGAACGATGGAACCTCCGTTGGGAATCGTCCCCGTAAGAGAATGATTTCGCGAGGCACTGGCACCAAAGCGCTGAACGCTGACGCCGCCTAAAACCAATGATCCCTGCGCATAACCCATCACCTTATTTGTTCGCGGATTCAACAAAGGTGTCTGCAAGAGAACGCCTCCGCGCAGACTGCGTGCATCGCCCAGCGATGAAACCGTCACATCGACCTTACTACCGGGCGGATCATACGCACTCACTTCAGCGGTAACCATAACGGCCGCAACATTGCGTGTTCGTAAGTTTCTGGGGTTAACATTAATTCCGAATTTATGGAGCATACTCGATATGGACTGTACCGTAAATGCCGATCCCCGTTGCCCGTATGTACGGTCCCCTGTCCGACTGAGGCCGGTTACCAATCCATAACCAACTACTTTTGTACTGCGTGCATTCCTGACATGCACCATCGTGCTAAGTTTGGTTTGAGCCTGAACTACATTGGTCCATCCACCCAGATATAGCATCATGGCTCCTAATAAGCCCCAAAACCGCATTCTACTCATCGTTCCTTCATTTTATTACAAATGATAAATTGCACAATACCTAAAATGTTTTCTTTCTGGTTCAATTTTCGTATCTCATTATAAGCCGCCATTGCCGGCCAAAAATGCTGCGGCCACTGTGATTAATCCCAGAGCTCCCCAAAAGAGTTTGCGCCCGAATCCGGGGCGATGCTCTTTTTCTGTTCTCCCCCTTTCCTTTTGATATCGTATCTTTGCATCAGCGATGCGATACGATAAAACCTGGTTGAACTGAGAAATATCAGAAGGACGAACATATCCCTTCAGATACAATTCATGACGCTCCCCATTAATCTCTGTGCTCCGCTTACCGGCGATAAGATAATCTCCATTTTTATTCACCTTTTTAATACGAACACTCACCGTCCCGTGTAACAGCTGTTTTTGATCTGCACTGATATTTTCATCAGAACCGTACGTTACCTTTGCATTGGCTCCGAATTCCGGTTTAAAAGGCACAAAATTACCACTGATACCACTCTTTGCACTCCCGCTTGTTTTGGATTTCGTATTGGCTTTGGTCGTTGATGATCCCGAAATATTTTCAGTGAGAATAACTGTAATAACATCACCTACCTGATGGGCGCGAATATCATTATACAAGGATTGCTGCTGGGCCCGGGCCTGTCGAGCTGTTAATAAAATAAATGTAAATATGATAATTGAATAAAATTTTCCAATTTTCATAGTGTCTTCACCCAAATAATCTTATTTTTACTGATAATTTTCGCAATATAAAGCCGACTGGTTTCCTTGCTGTAAAGCCGTATTTTTTGACCTGCTTTTTTTGTTTCACGAGCTGTGCAATCAATATTTATACGTACCCCTCCCTTACTATATCGCATCGTGACATGATCACCGGCCTTTATTTCTCCCGAACCAGCCAAATCAGAAGGGAAAAAAAGCTGACCTTTTTGAATAAGTCGTGTTGTTGTCTTTTCCTTGAAATATTTACGATTGCTAACGGGGGTTCTTGTAAGTCGTGAAATGTCTTTCCATTGCCAGGCTATATCCTGCACGCTAATTGATGAACCTTTTTTGAGCATCTTTTGGGCTACCGGCAATTTGCGCCGAACTGAAATATGCAATTGAGCCTGGCTGTCTGGCGGATTTTTCCCACTCTTGAATACAATTTTAGTTGCTACATAACCGGCAGGCAAGCCCGGCTTGCTGAAGGCTATTTTTTTAACAGCGGCGGGAGATTTTTTTGCTATCGTAGGTGAAATCCACTTGCACTCTACAGTAACTTTACAGGAGGGACACTCCGACTTTACCTTCTTTGCAGCCAGCGTTTTTATTTTCTGCCGGATTCCCGATGCAGCTTCGGCCCGGACAGGTTGTAGCTGTGCTACAAACGCAACAATAAAGCAAAGTAGAACCTTCACCCTCATATATTCATTATCGTTTTATAGAATTGGTCATGGCCATCATATTATCTGCCGTTTTCACCATTTTCGAATTGGTTTGATAGGCTCGCTGTGCCTTGATCATATCCACCATTTCAGTAACAATATTTACATTGGATTTTTCCAGAAACCCTTGTTGAAGCGAACCGAAGCCATTCATTCCCGCCGTTCCGAACTGAGGTTGCCCGGAGCTGTCTGTTTTGCGATAAAGGTTATCGCCTACGGCCGACAATCCGGTTGGATTGACAAACTTAGCCATCTGGAGCTGTCCTAGAGTAACCTTACCCTGGTTACCGGGCATTTTTGCAGAAACCACTCCCTGCTCCGATATATTAACACTTACTGCATTTTGCGGAATAGAAATACGGCTGGCCAATGGCAGCCCGGATTGCGTAACAAGCGTGCCGTTTGCATTCATCGTTAAATTTCCATCACGGGTATAAGCCTTGCTGCCGTCCGGCATTACAACCTGGAAAAATCCTTTCCCATTAATTGCCAGATCCAGAGACCGGCCGGTTTGTTTCAGCGAACCCTCAGAAAAGTTGCGGACTGAAGAAACAGCTTTTGATCCGTGTCCAATTTGCAACTGCGGGCCGCTCGAACGACCATTATTTTGATTCGTACCACGTTTTGAAGCAGCAACGTTTTGATAAAACAAATCTTGAAAGGCAATTCTGCTACGTTTAAATCCCGTGGTATTAACATTGGCCAGGTTATTGGCAATGTTGTCCACAGTCTTCTGTTGAGCGCTCATCCCAAGCGCTGCTGTACTAAGTGCTGTATTTGGCATAACTGTTTATTTATTTTACTGTAAAATTAATATTTAAGAGCTTTGAAAAACCATCCACTTATGTCAATTTTGAACTTGTTTCAGGATGATTTTGGGTTTTCAAACCCTTCTATTTAATACTTGCCGAGTTTATTCGTCACCTGCGAGAGCATTTTATCCATTGAGCGCATTGCCCGCTGCTGAGTTTGAAAAAGCCTCATATTTTTCGTCATATTTACCAATCCCGTCAATGGGTTTACATTGCTGGCTTCCTGATAGCCCTGCAAAATTTTACTGTCTGCCACGTTCGACTTTGATATTACATTTTGAGGAGCCGAGTAGTAAGAATTACCGAGGCGTTCCACTTTCTGTTTATTTGATACCTGAACCAGCTTCAATTGTCCATAATCTTCGCCGTTTATGCTTATGGTTCCATCTTTTGCAACCTTGACATTGTTAGATTGGTTTGAACCGTTATTTACAAGGGTGGGAAGCTGAACAGGTCCTGAACTTCCCATCACCCGAGCTCCCTGTTTATCAACCAAATATCCTTTGGCATTCAACCGAAAATGCCCCGACCTTCTCAAAAGCGTCTGACCATTTTTTCGGACCTCAAAAAAACCGGGCCCCTGAATACCAAAATCATAAGGGTTACCGGTCTTATTAAGTGATCCCTGTCGCATATCCATATTTTGATAAGGCTCTGGCGTTGCCACTGTTCTGCCATTAATTTTATCCTTATAGGCATGATAGAATAAATTCTCCGCCTTGTAACCAGGGGTGTTAATGTTGGCCAGGTTATTGGCGGTGACATTCTGAGCCTTCATCAGCATTTCCATGGCCTGCATCGATTGTTTTAGTCGACCAATCATAATGTATGTGATTTAAATCTTTTTAATTTCGCTATTAAATGTTCAAAAGCCGTGCCATCGTCTTTTTCTTTCAATCTACAGGGCCTGCAAAAAAGCAAGTATCCTCTCAAAAAGGCCTTCTGTCATTCAAAATGTATTTAAATTCTGATTTTACCCGTCTAATACCAGGCTGAGTAGTCCGCAGAAGATCAGAACGGGGATGGAAATCTTTTCCCCCGATGTGGAAGAATTTGTCCACGACTCATTAGCAGCCTGTCTTTAAACTTTATGTCTTAAGAATAATTTTCTGGTATCTTTTTTGATCTATAAATACGTATGGCACAAAATGAAGAGGAAAAAACAGAAGAACCGACTCAAAAACGGCTCGAAAAAGCACGTGAGGAGGGCAACGTACCCATTAGTGCGGAAGTCTCTTCGGTGATATTGTTGGTTATAACCACTATTATTTTTTTACAGTTTGGCGGATGGATGTACAGCCATATCCAAGAGCTTTTCGAGACGTTCTTTAGGAGTTCGGGACAGGCAATAGCAAACCAGGATAATGCTCTGCAGTATTTAAAAGTGGCGGCATGGTACGGGTTCACGACGATGGCTCCCTTAATTGCCGGATTATTTATTATGGCAATACTTGTGAATGTTGCTCAAACAGGCTTCGTATTCGCTCCAAAAGCGTTGGAACCCAAGCCCAATCGCCTTAACCCGATCGAAGGATTTAAAAAAATATTCTCAGCCCGGGGCGTTGTCAAAATGATCAAGGGATTTAGCAAAATTTTCATAATTGGGATTATTATCTATTTCACCATGCGACATAAGATAGGGAGTATTGTTTCTTTTCTCTTGCTGCCCATTGGTGAAATCATGCATCAATCGGGAGGATATATCCTCACGGTCATCACCCGTATTCTCGCTGCCCTTATTGTTTTAGCCATTATGGACGCTGCTTACGAGCGATATCAGCATCGTAAGGATCTGAAGATGACAAAAAAAGAAGTTAAAGATGAATTAAAACAAATGGAGGGCGATCCTGAAATGAAAAACAGACGGAAAGAAAAATCTCGCCAGATGCATAAAAAAAGACTGGATCATGCAGTGCTGGGATCCGAAGTAGTTGTAACCAACCCGACCCACTATGCCGTGGCCCTTCATTACGATCCAAAACAGAGTGAGGCGCCAATTGTAAAAGCAAAAGGAATGCGAAACCGGGCCTTAAAAATAAAAGAATTCGCTAAAAAATATGACGTTCCCATTGTTGAGAATAAACCGGTGGCGCGGGCGCTGTACGCCTCGGCAGATGAGGATGAATACGTGCCCCCCGAACTTTATAAAGCTGTAGCCGAAATTCTTGCATATGTTTACAAATTAAATGGCGGGGTATTGACATGAGCGAACAAACAAATTACTCTTTTGGATCCATCGTATCACAGGTGACGCAACATAAGGATGTAATGGTATCCTGTGGTGTGATTCTAATTTTACTGGTCATGATTCTGCCAGTCCCCCCAAGTTTGCTCAACTTGTTGCTGGCCGTAAATATGTCCCTCTCAGTCATAGTCGTATTAGTGGCCTTTTACACTTATAAGCCACTTGAATTT
This sequence comes from Balneolaceae bacterium, assembly GCA_035638715.1. GTDB lineage: Bacteria > Bacteroidota > Rhodothermia > Balneolales > Balneolaceae > SMO-BIN1. The sequence goes on along the minus strand of DASQZL010000082.1, from coordinate 4,335 downwards.
GCGGTATTTCCCGGCATGCTGCTTATGTTGACACTGTTCCGGCTCTCCTTAAACGTCGCCTCTACCCGCCTGATACTCAGCCGGGGCTATGCCGGCAATATCATTCAAACATTCGGGCAATTTATGGTGCAGGGTAATTTTGTGATAGGCATCATCATCTTCGCCATTCTTATAATTATCAACTTCATCGTCATAACCAAAGGCGCCTCCCGGATAGCTGAGGTCTCAGCTCGATTCACCCTCGATGCTATGCCCGGCAAGCAGATGGCCATAGATGCCGACTTAAGTTCCGGCTTACTAACCGATGAAGAGGCCAAAAAGCGACGAGAGGAAATTGCGCGGGAGAGTGATTTTTACGGCGCTATGGACGGCGCCAGCAAGTTTGTCCGGGGTGATGTGATCGCCGCCTTGCTTATTACCTCTATCAATATTGTAGGCGGACTTATTATTGGTGTAACGCAGCACGGACTGGGGCTGAGCCAAGCCGCTTCTAAATATACACTGCTTACGGTCGGTGATGGCTTGGTAAGCCAAATTCCGGCACTGCTTATCTCCACATCAGCAGGTATCATGGTATCAAGGGCCGCATCCGATGAAAATCTGAGCGCTGAAGTCACCAAACAGCTTTTCGGCAGGGCAAAGGTAATTGGCATAGCGAGCGGTTTTGTATTTCTCATGGGTATTCTTCCGGGCATGCCCATATTGCCATTCTGGTCTCTTGGCGGACTTCTTTCATTTTTTGCATACAAAAAATACCAAGATGAACAAGCTAAACAACAAGAGCAGGAAGAACTGGAAGAAGCCCAAAACCAGCCCGAAGACGATGTGGAAGAATACCTGTTGATGGATACCCTGGAGCTGGAAATGGGATACAGCCTTATTCCCCTGGTTGATCCTGACCAAAATGGTGATCTGCTCAACCGTATGGCCTCACTTCGCAAACAGCTTGCATTGGAGCTCGGAATTTTGGTGCCCCCGATTCGCATCCGGGATAACGTTCAGCTGGAGCCCAACGATTATCTCATCAAGATGCGAGGCATTGTGCAGGGTGAAGGCGAATTACTGCCCGAATATCACCTGGCGTTGCTTCCCGCCGATTTCGATATCGATTTACAGGGCGTTGATACCACGGATCCCGCCTTTGGTATGGATGCTGTCTGGGTTAATAATCGCAACAAGGCCGAAGCCGAACGATATGGATTGTCCGTTATTGAAGCTGGTTCAGTGATTACCACGCATTTTATGGAAATTATAAAACGTAATGCACACCGGCTGCTCGACCGACAGATGGTTAAACAATTACTTGATAATCTTAAAGAAACATCACCGGCTGTCGTCGAAGAGCTTGTCCCCGACCTCATGCGGCTGGGCGAAATTCAAAAGGTGCTGCGGCGCCTGCTTAAGGAGGGCATTCCCATTCGCGATTTAAATACCATACTTGAAACACTGGCCGACCATCACGGGCAAACACAAAATCCGGATGTGCTTACAGAATATGCGCGGTCTGAACTGGCAGAGACCATCACCCGACAATATTGCGATGATGACGGGGAGGTCACCGTCTGTACTATGGAATCGCCACTTGAATCGCATCTTATCAGTCAGGCCCAGGAAGGGAACCTCAACCCGAATACCCTTGGGTTCTCCACAGAAACGGTGGAAAAACTTTATGTGAACTGTTCGGAAGTATTTGAAAAAATGATTGCAGAGGGCCATGACCCTATCCTGCTTACATCGCCGGTATTGAGACCCGCAGTATATGATTTTCTGGAACCGGTAATTCCCGAAATAACCGTTTTATCCTATAATGATTTGACCGTTGATACTCAAATCAACAAATTCAGCAGCATCTCGCTTAATGCTTTAAATGAACATCAGCTTGTAAACGAATCGATTGATCAGTCATGACGCTCAAAAAATTTCACGGAAATACGATAAAGGAAGCTCGCCAAAAGGCAGAAAACCAACTCGGGAAAACCTATATCGTGGTCGAAACCAAGGAAGCCACAGCAGAACAGCCGGCCTGGGTTCACGTCTTGAATGATAATCATCAAAAAGCTGATACCTATAGCCGGCAGGATCTTTTCCCAAAAACGCTGACAAAGATAAAAAAGACGATAAATGAAAATTTACAGCTTTTTAACATTAAGGAGCATGAGAACGAATTAACCAGATCTCGACGAAATACACAGGGATACAGCCGGAAAAGTTTTGCGAAATCTTATCCCAAAAATAATACCACTGATTCTGCCTCAAAAAAAAGCACCTCATTCAGAAATGATATTCAAACCTTAACGCGACGATTTGACCGGCTGGAGCAGCTTGTTTGCGACCAAATGATTGGAGCCAATTCGCAATATATTTCTCACCCGGCCTTTCAGCAACTTCTGGCAAGCGATGTTCCACATGCTACTATCGCCTCCTGGTTTAACGAGTTGATAAATGACGGGATAGATCCGTATAATCAGCACGGAAATTTCAGCAGCTTGCTGGCCGGTAAGATACGACGGACGCTCGACATTGCAGCTACAAAAGATCCGGCCCATGTCATGCTTTTCACCGGACCATCCGGCGCCGGAAAGAGCAGTTTAATATTAAAACTGGCGCTTCATTCAGATTTGTTGTCTGAAAAAAAATGTGCAATCGTATCAGTATATCCGGCCAAAAGGGCAAACTATTACACCCCCTTTGCCGAATTTTCGGCCGCTCATAGTATACCGCACTATACGATGCAAAAGCATGATGATTTGAATGCGTTAGCAGAAAAGACAAGCAACTTTGACCATCTGCTTATTGAAATGCCTTCTGCGGATCAACAGACCCGAAATATGCTTGCAGTAAAGAATATTGTATCATTTTTTACGAGCAAACAGGCTACGACGCTTGAAATACACCGCGTTATAAATGCCACCTTGAACAAAAATTGTCTGGCGATAGGTACTGTCTCGGGAGATAGTTCTGCTGAAAATTATCTTGATTTCACCCATCTCGATGTCATATCTCAGAAGGGACATTTACTGCCGGTAATGCAGCAGTCGGGCTGTGCGATTCGATATATGACGGCAGGCCCACACATTCCGAAAGATATTTCAGTGTTTAGACCAGCACGTTTTGCCAGGCAATTACTATCAAAGGCTTAATATCTAAGTTAATTATGTTATCACGTTTAATTACCATTATATCATTATTGGTATTTATGATTTTAATGCTGTTGGGTTCTCCGATTGAGAGCGCATTTATTAAGAGTGTCGTTGTATTTTTTTCGCTTGTGGCCGGGTATATCATTTTCCAATTTTTAATATTTATAATCAGGCAGACGCCAACAACTGAGCAGGAATCCACGGCTAATGATTCGACCTGAAGTATTATTTAACGAAAGATTATTATGAAAGATCAATCCTTACAGGAACTTGTTGATGCATACTGTGAAGAGCCCACTCAGGGTCTGCGTCATGCAATAATCACCAAGGCAATGCCTTTGCTTAAAAGTATCATCGGGAAAATTCCCAATCCCAACAACACACTGACTCAATACGAGGACCTGGAAAATACCGGTATCATGGGCCTTTTACAGGCACTGGATAATTATGACTCTTCCCGGGATGTACAATTTTCGACTTTTGCCTACTACCGTATACGAGGCAACATCATTGACTATCTTCGTTCAGTAGATGAACTGCCCAGAAATGACCGGTCAAATTACGGGAAAGCCCGGCAGGCCATAAGCGACCTGCAACAAAAACTGGGCCGTAAACCCAGCGATGAAGAAGTAGCTGAAGAGCTGGATATGTCTCTTGAAAAATATCGTCAACTGTTGAGCAACGTACAGCGGCGCGCAGTTCTTTCGATTGACAAGCCCGTGTACGGAGAAGGCGATGGAGGTACACTGGGAATGTTCCTGGAAAACAAAAATATTGAACGACCCGATGCTCAACTTGATCGTGAAAGTGTTTCTGAACAGCTGGAAGCCGCAATAGAAAATCTTAAGGAACGGGACCGGCTTATTCTGGCCCTCTATTATTATGAAGATCTCACGCTGAATGAAATTGCCATCCTTCTGGGGCTGACGGAAGCCCGCATATCACAAATTGTTGGTGAACTGCTATTGCAATTAAAAAATGCCCTCCCTCAAAGCGAAATGATCAGTTAATGAGGCCTTTGCAGAACCCCATATGTCATCCCGATCCGTCCGACTGGCCCTGTGGAATGCCACAACGTGGCCCCGGCAGGCGGGATTCCACGGGGCTGGCGGAGAGGGATCTCAAGCGATAATACCGTTTGTCATCGTTGAAAAGGGATTATCAGGAACCACATTTGAGATTCCTCGTCTCCCGA
>DASQZL010000081.1:0-3442 GCA_035638715.1 Balneolaceae bacterium | reverse complement strand
CGTGTAAATTTCGGCTGTTTGTCATACGCCAGCACGCCCCCGCCCAACGACAGATATGGCGAGAGTTTCAGATGAGGCGTCAAATAAGCATTAAGCATCAAATCGGCATTATTGACCGGTTTGGAAAAAACCTGCTGGCTGCCAATTTGAGATCGCTGATAATTCAGTTTCAGCGAAAAATTCGACGTCAACGATTGTTCCAGTTGAACCATCAGGCCCGAATTATAGGTTTCGTTACTGTAACCGCCGATATAACTGCCATAAGAAAAATTGGTGGTAAATGAAAAGCCAGACCTTAACTTTGACCGGTGAATCAACCCATACATATCACGATGCCTCTGCTCCTCTTTTTTAAGTGCCTGCTGGTATTTGACCTTATATTTTTGAAACGATTTTTTATTGGCCGGCTGCCATAATCCATCACCAATCCCCTGCATAATTAATTTTTGGACGGCGGCATCAATTGCATCAGTGACTGCCATAATAGAGGGTTCATTAAAAGTGATACCGGCTTCGGTCTCCAGCAGTTTGTTGGCATCCACATAACGAAATACGCCGGCGCTGATCTTCTGCGAAAGCACGGACTTTGTTGTTCGTACGGATTTCAGGATCTCACCGGTTTGTGTGGAAACAGCACGGAGATAAACGGTGACCTGATCCTTTCGAAACTGCCCGGATAAATCCATTCCCAAATACCGGACTCCCGCTCCGCCGGTAATCACATTGCTGCTGTATCCGATAATCCCGCCTTCCATCAGTACGCCGGCAAACAGCAGCGGATGCAATCTTGTATTGTCATTATTCTTCTTGCGGGTCGATTGAATAATACGGCGTTCATTTAAAAGATTAGAAATGCCCACTCTTTCAATAGGCGTAAACCATCCCGATTCTGACATCGCTTTAATCAGTATCGAAGTTGCTCCTTGCGTTACGGCCGTCGAGTAACTGATCGAATTTTTGCTTGGTTTATATTGCCCCGTCTTGTCACGGAAACTGTACACCGCCGCATCTATTTTTTGAGATGGTTTCGGCATTGTTTCCAAAGATTTATTAGCTTTATTTTCTCTATTCATTTGCACCGGCTCCTTCTTCATGGGATTCATCGTCCCGGCACAAGAAACCAGTGTTAAAGTGAATAACCCCATGAGAATAAAATTCAGTTTACGCAAGACCATTAAAAATTAGGTATCGTAATAGTTGTTTGTTGTCCCGATGAATTATCGGAAATATTGATATTGACGCCGTTCGATCCCGGTATAACGTTTATAGAAAATTGCCCGAACTGGTAACTGCTTTTTTTCTTCAGGTTAATCTTTCCAAAGCGCTGCTGAATTACTTTTTGCGTTAATTGGGATAATACTTGTTCTTGCAGCGTCTGTTGGAAGTTTTGCAGCGGATTCTGGTTGAATCCAAAATTGCTGCTTTTTTGATATAAATTTTGAGCATTCGCCGAATTCAGCAGCCAGGAGTAATTTAAATAACTGCCTCCAAAAGCCGGATCCTTTGGGGTATAAACAAAATCCTGAGCCCGTCCTTTTTGCGGCAATAGTATAAAAAGCGGTATAATAAGTATGAATGAATAAGATAATATCCGTTTCATGATTAATATCCAGATAGTTGTTTACTTACGAGTGCTTGCTGTTTGATTACATTTTGACAACGCGCAACGGCCTGTTGACTTAACGCTTTTATATATTGGTAACGGGGTTGCAGCCGGGCACTATAAACTTTCTGATAGCCAATTTTTATCGTCAACAGTGAGCCAAGCCCCGGCAGGGGTCTTTCTGAAAGCGTAATGATTGAGTTATGGCTGTTTTTTATGTTTGCATTCTGCCATTTCTGATAAAAAAGGCGATAAAAATTTTCTCCCATACGACTTAATGTATGATCCACGATGATTGTACCAATATTGAGTGTTGGATCTTTCTTGACTTCTTTTTTTTGTTTCAATTTTTTTTCTCGAATTACTTTCTCAAAAGCCTTTTTGAATTTTTGCAATTCTTCTCTTTGGATTTTGGTTGAATCAGGTAGCCTCTTGTATTTCTCTTTAATATTGAGGCTGTCCTTTTTATTATGGGTGGAATCTTGCCCCCAACATTCACTGGAAACTGTTGTTACCAGGAGCCCCATCAAAACAATAAACATAAGGACATCCCTCATGAACCCTCTCCCTTAAATCTTTACGACTAAGCCCATCTAAAATAGCCCCTTAATTCCTTTTTTGATCAATTTTAATTTCACATATATAATATTCATTCACAAATTAGAATTTTTTTAACTTTTGCCTCTGAAGCTTATAAACTTAACGCCAACTAAAATTTTTAATACATCAATTTATATCAGAAGGCGGATTTATGTTTAAAGATTCGCGGTCTTCATCTTGAGAAGTGCCAATGGATGCATTAAAATGGTGTTTGCTTTTGAAATAAACCGTAGTTCGAGCTGATGAAGGGGTAGCTTCTTATACGGGTTCAGGGCTAAAATTAAATCCAATAGGGATATGACACCTCTCTCCTCCCATCCTCGAGGCTTGAAACAGGCTTTCATATAGAAAGCGACTTTCCATTCCCAAGCAATGTTTTTAGAAAAAAAACCCAGGAATCTGCAGATTGAAGCCGGATTTAGCTATGTTTCGAGCGGTGCTCTTTGAAGGGCAAATAAAAAGGAAAGAATACGATAAGAAGGGAAATTTTATATGATACAGTTCTTAAATTGGAAAAATATCAGTAAAAGATATTTTTTGATTTACAGCGGCCGTTAGATCAACTACATCGTTTGCCATTTGTCCTTGAGTGATTTGTAAAGCATCTCTCGCGCGCGGAAAATATGTGCCTTTACAGTACCAAGCGGACGATCCAGAATTTCAACTATTTCCTGGTAACTCATTTCCTGCATATGACGAAGTTCAATCACTTCACGATATTTCCGGGGTAGCTCCTCAATAGCATGCCGGACCATCTGCTGGCGTTCGGAGCGAATAATATTTCGGTCAGTCTCTGCTGTTTCATCCGGAAGTTGTATTTTCATCTCGCCTTCCTGCGACTTGACCGGTTCATCGATCGAAAGGGTATTCAGTTTTTTCTTTCTTAAGTAATCAATAGTGTGATTGGTGGCAATTCGGTATAACCACGTTGAAAAGGCATAGTTATGATTGTATCGCTGCAGATTATTGAAAGCTTTTAGGAACACTTCTTGCACCAGATCTTCGACCTTTTCCTCCTTCTTGATCATTTTAAGAATACGGTAATGAATGGCACGCTGATATTTATTCACCAGCTCGGTATAGGCTTTTTCTGATCCCCCAATCGCTTTTTTAACTAATTTACTGTCTTCACGACTGCTTTCAGAAGCATTACGACCTGAGCTTTCAGCGTCAACGGAAGATTTCTTTTTATTATTTGGCATTCGCTAATGGATGCTAATTCGCTTTCTGCACGCTTTA
>DASQZL010000080.1:0-3298 GCA_035638715.1 Balneolaceae bacterium | reverse complement strand
GTATATTGAAACGATACGTATGCACGGACGTAATTTAACATTTGAACAACCTCCTATTTCAATAAGGAAATTAGGGACGACGGTAAAAACGGTAGTAATATGTGAGTTCGATATAAAAAACTACTGGATAGAGAGAAAGAGAAGAATAAATAAGTGTTCTATTGTTATTACACGATCTCCACTGAGAAAGTACAGAGAACCACAGAGAAAATACCTCCGTGTCACTCTATGCTATGATTACTCCGGGCCTGCACACCAAATATTTGAAACGCATGTATTTCGCTCTGTGTAACAGCTTCTTTCACAGCCAGGCAACAGGACTTAGCCCGAATTTACGTTAAATAAAATTGCATAAGCTTGAGAAAATTTAAACATTCGGAAATGCAATTATAGGTGATTTTATTTTTTAAGAGACTAAAAAAATTATGATTACGCTGGTTATATTGATTTGCCTGCTTGGGTCTGCAATCGGCACGCAAGCATTTTCTGCAACCGGAATGAATAAAAGTGCCAAAAATCCTGAATTTTATTCTGCCACCGATACCGTGGTGACATTAAAAGATGGACATTTTGCTGTAAACGGAAAACCGTTCATCCCTATCGGATTTAATTACTGGCCGACTGATACCGGCGTGCAGTGCTGGAAGAATTTTGACATTCACGAATGGGAAAAGGCGTTTAAAGCTATGCACAAACGGGGATTTAATGCCGTCCGAATGTTTTTATTGTGGCAGGATTTTCAGCCCGCACCAGATTCAGTTAATCGAAAGGATTTAGAGCATTTGAAAGAAGTCAGCGAAGCCGCCGCCCGCAACCATATTTGGCTGATTCCAACCCTGTTTCAGGGCTGGATGAGCGGGGTAAACTTTGTTCCCTCCTGGGCCAGCGGCAAAAACTATATCCGCAACCCGCAGATGCGAAAGGCGATGACTTTTTTAGCTGGCAGAGTGGCGAAGGCCTTAAAAAATGAAAATAATATACTGGCCGTTGATCTGGCTAATGAAATTGATGTTATTCAACCCAATGTTAAGCCATCCGATGTGAGTAAGTGGACGCAGGAACTATCTCATGCCATAAAAAGCGAGCGTCCCGGTACTATTGTAACCAATGGCAGCGCCGTACGGGGAGCTTCGAAAAGCTGGAGCTTTTCCGCCCAAAATGTAGATTTATATTCCATGCACAGTTACCCGTTTTGGAACCCGGTTATCCCGCAACGGCTCTCCGATTATGCCGCAACGGTAGCTTTTGGGTTTAACAGCGCTTTTGCCCGGTCGTTCGGACCTGCGATGTTGGAAGAGTTCGGATTCGCTTTTGGGGGTGACAGCAAGTTAATGGGCCATTATCTGCGGGCAAATGCTGCTTCGGCATTTCTTGCAGGAGCCAATGGTTTTTTATACTGGTGCTGGAGTGATTTTACAACAACCCGCGCTCCCTACCAGACAACCCCCTCTGAATCCAGTCTTGGATATGTCAATATCAACGGGCAACCAAAAATATGGTCTCATTATTATGATCAATTCAAAAATTTTGTGCACAAATATTCCGCATATCATCCTGTGTCTTCAGAGGTAGTTCTTTACAGGCCTGAACTTTATAGCAAGGGCGGCGACCAGGCCGATCAGTCATTGGCGACGGCATACCTGGCGCTGGCGGCAAACGGTATCACTCCCCGAATTCAGTCTCATATATCTGATAACGATAAATTAATTGTTGTTCCCTATTCAAAACTGACCATCAGCGAAATCAAGAAGTTAAATCATTATGTCAGCCAGGGGGGACATTTAATCGTGACAGATGTAAATATGAGTGACTGCAGTCAATATTGGGAGAAATTAACATCTACCAGAATGACGGGGATTGCCCAGAATATTTCCCGAATGAAGGTATCTGCAGGTTCGGGAGAAATATCATTACATAATGTAAATAAGATGCCGGTATTGAAGCCGATGTCAAAACAGGCCAGTATCGTATTGACCTCAGCGTCTCCGGCGGGTCAGGTTCCAATGATTATACAAAGCAATCATCGCAAGGGAAGAGTGGTACAATTTGTTGGTCCTATCCAGCATATAATTCCCCATAAATATACCCGGCCATATGTCGACTTATGGCATAAATTGTTAAATCTGAGCGGGTATAAGCCCCAAGTCCAACTTTCCAAACCATATATACAGAGCGGCATCATTAAAAATAACCAGGGAGACAAAAAATTATTGCTTATCAATCACCTGGACAACTCATCAACGGTAACGGTAAAAGTAAATGGTCATCAGCGGAGGACAAAAATAGGTCCTCAGAATTACAAGGTTTTAACAATCAAATAGTTGGGGCAAAATGTTTCCTTATATACGCACAAAATAAAAGATAAACACCAGCTTATTCTTGGCTCACCTTTTTTTCAATACAGTGAAATCAAGAAAAATTTCAACCGGTATCTTCTTTAATAATTGGCAGATGATAAATAATAAAAAGTCACTTCGTTACAACAAATATCGCTGACCAAATTAAATGGCCAATCCCTTCGAAATATTATTAACATATAAATATTTGATTTTACTATAATTATGTGATAGTCATCCCGCCGATAAATAAAACAAATATCAGATGAATATTGCGGTGCGCAGGCCATAATTTATCCATTCAAAGATCGGATAAATTTCTTTCTTTTGCCGGACCGCCCCGGCCCAAAAACATATATTAAAAATATCTTAATATTGAAAAAATTTGAAAAATTAATTTTACGGCGGTAAATTGCCCAAAGACCTCCTAAGAATAAAATTTCCAATACTATGAAAAAAATAATAAAAGTTCCCTTACTTCTATTATTGACAGTTGCTTTAGTCAGCGGTTGTAGTGATCTGTCAAAGACGAGTAGCAATAAAAAGAGTGCCAAGACGCAATTGAGTTTTCAGAATACCGCAACGAACACCGGATCCGCTCCTGCCGTTACCGGTTCGGCTGCTATGAATGGAACTACAGCGACTAATTCCACTTCGAGCTCACCGATTACAATAGATACAGCTAAAGTTTTGGTTAAAAGAGTAGAATTTCAGCGTGCAGAAGGAGATTCTACGGAATCGAAGGCCGGATCAAAAGACTCGACGGCATCTTCGGATTCCACCAAAATTAAACATGAACATTCTACAGAATTTGCAGCAGGGCCTTTTATAGTCAATCTTAATCCGGATACTTCGGTTACAACATTGGCTATAAATAACATTCCTTATGGTACGTATAATGGAGTCTCTTTTAAAATTCATAAACCCAGGCCCAATGGATCTATATCAGATTCTGATTTCGT
>DASQZL010000079.1:0-2584 GCA_035638715.1 Balneolaceae bacterium | reverse complement strand
TGGATTGGAACGCCCGTCCTGTAAGTTACATTAACGTTATATAACCTTGAACCAAATCTGTTCATATTGACTAAACTCAACGCAGAAACACTCTATAAAAAATGCGATCCCGATAAATTTAATTTCGAAACCACAGACGAGATCGATAGTTCTACTACTATCATTGGGCAGGAACGCCTTTCTTCATCGCTTGACTTCGGCATCGGCATGGAGCGCGATGGATTCAATATTTTTGCGCTTGGACCGGCAACAACCAACAAGGAGGAACACTTAAGAAAATTTTTTGAAGATAAATCGGCCGATAGGCCAACACCTCCCGATATCTGCTATGTAAACAATTTTGAGGATACTTATAAACCGTCTGTGCTTCATTTACCAAACGGTCGTGGAACGGAACTGGAAAAGGAGATGAACAAACTGCTCAATGAGCTGGTGCCAATTCTAACCTCTGCCTTCGAAACCGAGGAATATCAAAACCGGCGGCAGGCTCTTCAGGAACAGTTTCAGGATGAGCAGGACCAGACCTTTGAGGACTTGCAAGAGAAAGCGAGGGAACAGGGGCTGGCCCTTATCCGCACACCGATGGGGTTCTCATTCGTACCGCTGAACGATAAGGGACAAATGATGGATGAAGAGGAAATTCAAAATTTATCGGATAAAAAACGGGAGGAATTGCAGGAGACGACCAAAGAACTTCAGGAAGAATTGCAAAAAATCATCCAGAAAATGCCTTCCAACCAGCGCAAAGTACGCGAACGTATGAAGAAGCTGGACAAAGAAATAGCCACCTATGCCATTAAAGATCTCTTTAACGATGTATATGAGGCATTCTCTGACTTGGAAAAAGTCCAAAACTTTCTGGATAATGTTGAGCACGACATTGTTGAAAATGTCCACACCATCATGAGCAACCAGGGCCAGCAGGGCGGCAATCAACTGGCCCAATTATTTGGCGGAGGGGGTGGACAAAGCGGTTCTGACAACCCCGTGCTGGATCGCTACCGTGTTAATGTGCTCGTCGATCATACTGAGACTGAAGGGGCTCCCGTTATCTATGAGGATAACCCAAACTATAAAAACTTAATTGGCCGTATTGAGTACCAATCGCAGATGGGCGGTTTCACAACCAATTTCAACCTGATCAAACCCGGCGCCTTTCATCGTGCTAATGGCGGATACCTGATTCTCGATGCCCGCCAGGTATTGCTCGAGCCTTTCGCCTGGGAGGGGCTTAAGCGCGTGCTAAAATCGGGTGAACTAAAAATTGAAACATTCGGTGAATCGTACCGCGCCATAAGCACCGTCTCACTCGAACCTGACCCCATTGATCTGGATGTAAAAGTAATTTTGCTGGGTGAACGATTACTGTATTATTTACTCTGTGAACATGACCCCGAGTTTAATGAGCTTTTTAAAGTTGAAGCTGATTTTGAAGATGAAATTGAACGATCTGATGAAAATGATCAGCGATACGCGCAGTTGGTGGCAGGATTGATCAATAAAAATAAGCTTCGCCCATTTGATAAAAAAGCGGTTGCCCGCGTCATAGAACAGGGCTCACGCATGGTGAGTGATAATGAAAAAATATCCACCCAGACCATTGATATTACTGATCTCCTTAAAGAGTCCGATTATTGGGCCGGCGAAAGTGAACGTAATATTGTTGATGTTCAGGATGTGGAGAAAGCCATTGAACAGCAAATTTACCGGTCTGCGCGGATTCGGGATCGCATCCAGGAAAGTATTAAGCGCGAAACTATATTTATTGACACAGAAGGAACGCAAATTGGACAGGTAAACGGACTGTCAGTAGCCCAGATTGGGAATCTTATGTTTGGCCAGCCCAGCCGCATCACAGCACGCGTGCAGCTGGGAAGCGGCGAAATTATAAATATTGAACGAGAAGTGGATCTCAGCGGCCCCATACATTCAAAGGGGGTATTGATTTTAAAGGGATTCCTGGGTGAAAGATATGCTCGCGAACGTCCGCTTTCGCTTTCTGCCAGCCTGGTATTCGAGCAATCGTATTCGAATATAGACGGCGATAGCGCATCCTGTGCTGAGCTGTATGCCTTGCTTTCGGCTATTGGAGATATCCCGCTCAAACAATCGTTCAGTGTCACCGGATCGGTTAATCAACATGGAAGAGTTCAACCGATCGGTGGTGTCAACGAAAAGATTGAAGGATTTTTTGATGTCTGCGACAATCGCGGGCTGACGGGTAAGCAGGGAGTTCTTATTCCTAAATCCAATGAAAAAAACCTGATGTTGCGCAGTGATGTCAGAGAAGCTGTGAAAGAGGATAAATTTCATATCTATTCAGTTGAAACCATCGATCAGGGAATGGAGCTTCTGACAGATCTGCAAATGGGAGAACTCCGTGATGACGGGACCTATCCTGAAGGCACAATCAATTATATCGTCACGGAAAAATTGAATCAATTTGCTCAAAAGAGAAAAGCATTCGCCAAATCTGAAAACGGTAAGGAATAATTATGGCTGATAACTCTGAACAAACCATCCTGATAAAGAAAATTCTCGTTGCCATTGATGCTTCATCTCACAGCCGGGCGGCCCTGGAAGC
>DASQZL010000078.1:0-2002 GCA_035638715.1 Balneolaceae bacterium | reverse complement strand
TTTTTCTACCTCGGGGAATCTACAATTTCAATAAACGCTATTGGGAAATATTATCCGCCAGGAACGGATATACGAACAAATTGAATATTTATTAGGAGAATTTTATTCAAGTATCCGTAAATATCTGTTTAGACTATACCTTTATTTCAGTGAAAAAGTGCACGAATGCGGGAAAATATGACAGGAAAGTATAACTATATACCTCAGGAACAGGGCTTTTGACAGGTAAATTTTCGTTTAATGGCTGTTTAAAGGCTATTTAGTTGTAATATTAATTTTTTTTAATATTTACCTTGCGTTTGTTTAACAAATATTATAACATTCTAATAGAATGAAATAAGCGGGGCCGGTGATGGGACGTTGGCTCAACGATGTGAACATTTGAAAGCTAACGCACCATCACAGGATTTCGTATCGAATAAATTAAAAAAGGGAACGAGAGCTTACTCTTTTTACGATTTTCAAAGAATAACATTCATAAACATCAAAACAGAAAGGTGATCTGATATGGGTCAACAACAACTTCTCTTAGTAATATTAGTAACTATAATTGTAGGCATTGCCACAGTCGTTGCTATCAACACATTTGGCAGTGCATCGAAAAATGCAAATAAGTCTGCCGTAAGGCAAGATTTAGCAACTATTGCCTCTGACGCGCAGGGCTATTTTATGAAGCCCAAACAACTTGGCGGTGGCGGTCATAGTTTTACAGGTATGACTTTTAAAAAAATTGGATGGGGCAAAACTCAAAACATGAGTAGTAGTAGTTCGATCGTTTATAATCAAAACGGAACTTATCAAATATCAAGTGCAAGTGATTCTTCCGTTACGGTTACAGCTGCCCCTGCTCAGTCTAGTGGTTATTCAAAAGGTAGTACAAGTGGTACTTCCACTACATTTACAGCTACTATTAAATCTAACAATTTTTCCATTTCACAATAGTTGATTGAAAATTGATTAGTTCTTCTTAAAAAAGCCCTCACAATACATTTGTGAGGGCTTTTTCTATTATAAAAGCTTATGGAGGTACTCGATAAAATACGTTGGGGGGTATTTTTCTGTCTTATAGGGCTTCTCATCTTTTTCAGTAACTTCTCCGTTTTGCCGGTAGATTTTATGGATGAGAAGCGTATAGTCGAAGCCGCTTTTCTTTTTGTTGGTCCGGCATTGTCTATACTTTATTATTTTAATTACCAGTTAGGGATCAACAGCAAAATTATATTTTTCATTGGCACTGTTTTTATTATACTTCTATGGGTGTCATCTATTATGTCGCCTTTGCCGCAGTGGGCGTTTCTGCAGGTAGGATGGTATATTTTACTGGCTTTGCTTGTTCTTATGTTCGCCCACCTATATCAACAACACAGCCGACGATATATAAGATTTTTCATTGCTGGCCTGTTTGTTTTAGCAGGGCTGTATTTGGGACACGTACTGGCCTTTACCATTATTTCTTATTTTCGAGAAAACTGGCCTTTGTGGCCGAACAGGGCTCGGATGAGTGTCATTATGAACGGGCAGCAATTGGTACCGCAGGGCTTTCTTAACTTTAGTAATGAGCGCTTTTTCAATCATATACAAACATGGACGCTGCCGCTACTTGTTTTAGGGACGCTTTATTATAAGAGAAGGCTTATTGTGGGAATTCGTTATGTAATGTATGCCATTATCGCCGGTTGGTGGATGCTGGTTTTTGCTTCGGATGCGCGTGGCACCTTCATAGCAAGTTTCGCAAGTTTGTTTTTTATCATTTTTTTATATCGACAAAAGGTAAAGGAAATTGCCAAAATATATATTTTTACGGCCCTGGCGGGGTTGGTTGCCTATTTCCTTCTTTTTTGGTTACCACGCCTGGGAAATGGAGAAACACTAATTCGTTACAGCCACGCCGGACGTTTACGTACCTGGAAATATACACTGCATCAAATAGCTGCTCATCCTTATTTTGGTGTCGGTCCCATGAATTTTTCATATATAAAATTTAATCCGCCAAGTTCAACTC
>DASQZL010000077.1:0-7371 GCA_035638715.1 Balneolaceae bacterium | reverse complement strand
AGCAATTCTGAGTGGGATGTGATACTCTACCACATGCGGATCAAGGCAAATATCACGGACCAGGAGGCAAAAAAAATCAAAGCATTTTTGCAGCATCAATAAACAGCAGGCCGGTCCGCTCTCCCTGAGCTGTGGGCTTTAAGGAGAGCCAGGGCTCTGCGTATGTGATGCAATAATATTTAGACACTTGCAGACAGTATGAAAAAAGTTAAAAAATTTAATGCCAATTGTAGCGACTGGCATTATGTTGAAGACACCAACAATAAATTAGTTCAGGCGGAAACCGAAAGTGTGCGCAATGCACTAATTTGGCACAGCATAGATCAATTCTTCAGGGAGGAGGATTTATGGCTATGATGGAGTCGGGAAATATTATCTTTATTGTACTGGGAGTAAGTCTGATCATCTGGTTCGTATTTTTGTTCTTTATCATTCGAACAGATGGGAAGCTGAGCCAGCTTGAAGAAATAGTGAACCAAAAAACAAAGGAATCCGATCATGAGACTTAAACTGATTACCGGTGGAATAGCAATCATAGGTTTTACCACCTTGTTGATGATAAACTTCGGACACAGCATTAGTAGTTATACTACATTTCCCCAAGCGAAAAACCGGGGGGCGCGTGTCGTTGGTACGTTGGTGAAGTCGCGTCCAACTGCTTTTTCAGTTAAGAAAAAGCAATTTACGTTTTATATGAAGGATAAGGCGGAAAATGTGCGAAAGGTGGTTTATCCGAAGCCTGAGCCAAATGATTTTTCAAAAGCCAAAAAACTGGTTGTAACCGGCCGCATGCATCATGGCGTTTTTTATGCCCGGCAGATACTGATGAAATGTCCGTCCAAATATAATGCAACAGCGAAAGACGTGGAGGCTCAATCTAAAGATTGAATTTAGGCAGGTACATAAATCTTATTTTCAAGATATGATATGGCACTTAAAAATTTCTGGTCTATCCTGGTCTCCGAAATTCTACATTAGATAATGTTATGATTGGAATAATTGGCAAAATATTAATTGATTTAGCATTTGCAAGCAGCTTATTGGCCGGTATCGGCTATTTTACATATTCAAGAAATGGAAATGATCGATATTTCCGTCTTTCAAGCTGGTTGATGGGTGCTGAGGGGCTGTTCATTTTGGCGGCTGCCGGAGTTTTATTGCATCTTTTGTTAACTCATCAGTTCCAGTATTACTATGTTTTTGACTATACCAGCCGCAGCCTGCCCCTGAAATATTTGATATCAGCTTTTTGGGGGGGACAGGAAGGCAGCTTTATGCTATGGATCTTTTTTACGGTCGTCGTTAGCCTCGCTCTGATGCGGTGGACCCGAAAACCATATCGGGGGCCGGTGTTGTTTTTTATGAGCCTTACACAGGTATTTCTGCTATCGATGATTCTCGGTATCCATGTGGGTGGTATCGGTATTGGCTCTTCTCCATTCAGAACTATTGCTGAAGCGATGCCCAATGCTGCTTTTATCAAATCCAATCCAAATTTTGTCCCCGCCGACGGGCAGGGCCTGAATGCCTTACTGCAAAGTCCGTGGATGGTTATTCATCCGCCCGTCTTATTTTTTGGTTTTTCGTTAATGGCGGTGCCGTTTTGTTTCGCAATGGCGGCTTTATGGAGGAGAAAATTCAATGAATGGATTGAACCTGCCCTGCCGTGGACCCTCGGAGCAAATTTGTGTCTGTTAGTAGCATTATTTCTGGGCGCTTATTGGGCCTATACCACTCTTTCGTTCGGTGGATTCTGGGCATGGGATCCGGTAGAAAACGCCGCGCTGGTCCCATGGTTGCTGGGCACCGCGGGTATTCATCTCATGCTTATTCAGAAAAAGAAAAACAGCTCACAAAAAGCTTCTATCGTCTTCTCTTTGTTGGCTTATATGGGAGTGATATACGAAACATTTTTAACACGCTCGGGCATTCTGGGCAATTCCTCAGTGCACAGTTTTGTTGATTTGGGACTTTATAACCAACTACTTGTTTTCATGCTGGTGATGGTTGCTATTTGTATAGGGCTTTTTGCCTATCGATACAATGAATTACCTAAAAATCAGGGGGGGACGGATTATTTAAATCGGGAATTTATAACATTTTCAGGAGCTATGATTCTGTTTTTGCTGGGCTTGGTCATTGCCATTGGTACCAGTGCTCCCATTATCGGGCGTCTGTTTGTGGCTCATCCCACGCCTCCTGAAATTAGTTTTTACAATAACTGGTCGTATCCACTGGCTATTGCTGCGGCGTTTATGACCGTTGTCGGGCAGTATATATTCTGGAAACGACAGAAGGATGCCGAATCGCTGGCATGGCAGCTTTTTCTGCCGTTGGTGGCCGCTTGTATAGCCACTTTTACCATCATTATAGTCGCCCATATTCATCGATGGTTCCCTATGGGGCTGCTGTTCGGCGGATGCTTTGCTATCATCGGGAATGCGTTTATAATGGTACAGCTGGCAATGAAGAAACCGCGGCTCATCGGAGGCTCGTTTGCCCACTTTGGCTTCGGAATATTGTTGCTGGGCATTATGTCTTCTACCTTATTTAACAGTCAACTGCTGGATTCGTCAACCAGGAATTACAATTCAGCGGTAACAAAAGGAAAGTTGACCGACGGCAAGGGGCACCGGATCCGACAGAAGGCCAATTTCGTGCAGCTTAAACTAAATAAACCAAGAATCATAAATAATGAATATAAGTTTATCTACAAAGGTTACACGTTGAAAAATCAGACGCGGGCGGGCCAGCAGCAATATCGCATAGAAATAAAACCCCTTCATCATCCGGGAAAGACCATCACGATGCATCCGCAGGTGTATCCGATGTCGGCGGCCTCGCCCGGAGGGAAAATAAGCTGGTCGGTAGATTCGGATGTGCATACCGGCTTCGCAAGCGATATTTACCTGTATGTGGCCGGCAGTTCATACGTCCAGCGAATAAATAAAGAAATAGCTCAGCAAAATAAAAATCGGAAACTGGGAAAACCGGTCTCCGATGTACTTTCACCTGACTCAACGACGGTGCGGAAAATATCACTTGCCAAAGGGAAGACTGCCAAAGAAGGTCCCTTTGTGATAAAACTTGTATCATTTAGCCGGGTAAGCGGACATAAAGGCTTGCCCGACAATACACAGATTGCGGTACGGGCCAATTTGCAGGTGCGGCGCCGAGCCAGCAGCACAAGCCAGACGATTCATCCGCTGTTTGCTATCTACACTAAGCATGGAAAGAATTGGAGTTACTCGCCGATCAGCCGGCTTCCGGGCCAGGGATTGGGAATTCATTTCACCAATATTAATCCTAAAACAGGTCAACTGACGTTTCGCGTGCGCGGGATTCCCAAGCATTCAAAAAAGTCCTGGATATTGGTAGTAGCCCAGAAAAAACCTTTTATCTCGCTGGTATGGATTGGTGTTTTTGTCATAGTGATTGGATTTTGCATATCCATTTTTCGCCACTGGGATATCGAGCGCAGGAAAAGGCTGCTGAAACAAGCGTAAAAGAAATTTATGATGACTAACTAAAATAATATTCCCTTATGTCCCATATTGATGTCGATCTTGATCTGGTGAGAAAATATAATGTATCGGGGCCGCGCTATACCTCTTACCCATCGGCCTTGCATTTTTCCGAAGATATAGACCAAAGGGATATTTATAGCCGGATTGCCAAAAATAATGCGGGAAACAGCCCGCTTTCTCTTTATTTCCATCTGCCGTTTTGTTATTCACTTTGCTGGTTTTGCGGATGTACGCAGGTAATCACTAAAGATCAGGATAAGGGGCAGGTATATATAAATTATTTAGATCGGGAGATGAAGCGGATGGCGCCTTTGATGAACGAGAAGCGTCCCGTGGTTCAGATGCATTGGGGCGGGGGGACGCCCACTTTTTTGAGGCCAGAGCAGATCAGGAGTCTGGGAGAGATCATTCACTCTTATTTCCGTTTTACCCCGGATGCAGAAGTGGGTGTGGAGGTAGACCCGCGGCGCCTGACCCAAAAACATGTTCAGGCATTGCATGCCACCGGGTTCAACCGGGCTTCACTGGGCGTCCAGGATGTTAACCCCAAAGTGCAAAAAGCTGTCCACCGCATACAAACCGAAGAACAAAATGAAAACACCTTAAACTGGCTTCGTCAGGAAGGTTTCGGATCTATTAATATTGACCTGATCTATGGACTCCCCCATCAAACAGCCGAATCGTTTGACAAAACATTGGATGCCGTATTAGCCTACCAACCGGATCGACTTGCCGTATTTAATTATGCGCACGTGCCCTGGATTAAACCGGCCCAAAAATTACTGGATGATGATGCACTGCCCGCCGCTGAAGAAAAACTGGCGATGCTGAAACTGATCATTGAGCGACTGACGCGCTCGGGATATGTGTATATTGGGATGGATCATTTTGCACGAGAGGATGACGAGTTGGCTATTGCTCAGCGTAACAAAGAACTTCAACGAAATTTTCAGGGTTACAGCACCTGCGGTGGGACGGATATCTATGCTTTTGGAATGTCAGCTATCTCGCAGGTTAATGATATGTATTATCAAAATACGAAAGATTTGCAGCACTATTACGATCAGTTGGATGCAGATGAATCTACCGTTGCCAAAGGATATCTGTTGAACAGTGATGATATAATCAGGAGAGCGACCATCATGCGGCTGATGTGTGATATGGAGCTGAATTTTGATATCCTTTCGAAGCAATTGAATATCGATTTCAGGGAGTATTTCCGGGATGAACTGTGCTCCTACGATGAGATGGAAGACGATGGGCTGGTAACAATTGATGAAGATGACCTAAAAGTGACACCGGAAGGCCGGCTGTTTATTAGAAATATTGCTATGAGATTCGATACATATCTCCGAGAGAGCAAAAAGGCCGGACGTTACTCTAAAACCGTTTGATTGCCACCTGTGCTTGTAAAAAACGATTTAAAATACTAAAAAAGCTCGTCCCTTCAGCCATTAATGTAATGACTGCTTGATTAAGGTGAATGCGAGCTGAAGAAAATATTCTTGAAAAGATTAGGACGATTTTTTGCTACTGCCCTTCTCTTTAAGAATAGACATCTATTTCCATATCTGAAATAGATTTTTGATTAACATTACAGAAAGCCTGTGCCTATGAAAGCTGCTAACTTTAAATGGAACAGTCGGTTAACAATTTGGGTCGTCGGTATCTTACTTTTTGAATTAATCTCCGGGCTTGTAATCTACCTGGGTCCATTTAGTTTGACAACACAGGCCTTGGTGATCATTCATACCGCTGTGGGTCTGGCAGCTATCATACCGTATATCGTTTATCAGATTCGTCATTGGCTCTCACGCCGAAATAGGATATTGACCAATAATAAACTGCTCGGTTATTTCTCCATGGTCACGGCGATTTTGACAATGGTTTCAGGTCTTGTCCTTTGTTATGAGGCAGCTTTCATGACAAGGATTAATTATACCTGGGATCAAATTCATCTCGTGGCAACGTTTGCCTTTTTGCTAACAGTCGTGCCACACATTGGTCTGTTGATTTTCCGCGATTTTCATTCGATCAGAGAAAAGGGCCACCCGTTGATAAAAGCAGAGAAATCGTTTGGAATTCAGATTCTTTTTGTAATCGGCATCCAAATTGCCATTCTTTTCCTTTTTGTATACGCTTACAATCGTGTTCATTTTCACAACCGGTTCCCCTCGGATTATACCTTTAAATATGGAAAGGAAAAACCTTTTCAGCCAAGTCTTGCAACAACCAGTAGCGGCAGTGCTATCGACGCCCATCTTTTAGGAGGTTCCAAATCTTGTATGAGTAGTGGCTGCCATTCCAATATCGGAAAAGAGTGGGAGGCAAGTGCTCATCGTTATTCTGCTATGGATCCTGCTTTCAGAAAAGTGCAACACGCGATGGCTGTAGAAAAAGGTGCTACATCAACCCGTTATTGTGGCGGGTGTCACGATCCCATATCACTTTTATCCGGATCCAAAAACCTGGATGTCAAGAAACTGACAAATTTAATCGGACGGAATGAAGGGATATCCTGTGTTGCCTGCCACGCTATCACCAGGGTTAGTGAAAAAGGAAACGCGAAATATACTATCAAAAAGCCGGTTCCCTACATGTATGAAAAGAAAAAGGGTAAGGCAGCAAAATTTCTGAGTGACTTTTTAATACGCGCTTATCCGGGACATCACATCACCAGCTTTCAGCGCAAACTTTTAAAAACACCGGAGTTTTGCGGTGCCTGTCATAAACAATTCATAAACAAGCAAGTGAATGGAGTAGGATGGGTACAACTACAAAATCAGTACGATAACTGGCGTAAAAGCCATTGGAATAATTTGCAGAAGCCCATAAAGACGATTGTTTGCCGTGAGTGCCATATGCCGCTTGTTTCCACACCGGATCCCGCGAACGGTGAATACTCTCTCGATAACTACAAAAAGCCGAATCCCAATTTGCACCGGAGCCATCGTTTTCTGGGAGGGAATCAATTCATGCCCACGCTTTTAAAACTGCCGGGAGGTGAAAAACAAGTGAATTTGATTAAGAAATGGTTGAAAGGGAAAATAAAAATACCCGAAATCGAAAATAAATGGCACAAGGGGCCGGCTGTACCTATTCAATTGGAAATACCAAAATCCATTCAGGATGGACAAAAAGTGTCAATAAGCGTTAACATTACCAATAATAAACCAGGCCATAACTTTCCGACTGGCCCACTTGACCTGATCCAGGCCTGGATACGACTGACGGTCAAAAATAGTAATGGAAAACAGGTTTATTCCTCCGGTGTTTTGAATAAACATCATTTTATTCCGCCGGGTTCTTTTATTTACCGGGCCGAACCGGTCGATCAATATGGGAGTATTATAGACCGGCATAATTTGTGGGAGTTGATCGGAGTAAAATTCAGCCGTTCTCTTTATCCGGGTTTCAGCGATCAGGCGAACTATCACTTTACATACAGACCAGAAGGAAGCAGCACTTCCAATGGCAATGATACCTTGTTTGTTTCTGCTGAATTGTGTTATCGAAAATTCAATCAGTTTGTGCTGAATCGATTTTTCAATCATGGTAAAACTGATATCACGGCCCCGGTTACTGTGATATCGAGTGATCAGAAAAAAATCATCGTAAAACAAACTTCATCAATGAATCCCTGAATTTATGTCCCTTTCCAGAAGAAAAAAATCATTATATATTACAGGAATGATTGCCGGAATTTGTGCAGTCGCATTAGGGACATTCGGATTTATCTTTTTCAGGGGGCCAAAGCCCAAACCTTTTATTCCGGGTGAACATGTGGAAGGAGTCACCGGCGTATCAAGGAATCGTGTACCCAAAAATTATCCCAATGTTACAT
>DASQZL010000076.1:0-9684 GCA_035638715.1 Balneolaceae bacterium | reverse complement strand
CATCAAATGTAGAAACGATGTTTAAAAGTCGGGTGGATGGTCTAATTGTCTCTTTGGCTTACAATACCGAAGATTTGAAACATTTTGATCAGTTGGCTGAACGAAATATCCCGATCATTTTCTTTGATCGCGTTGCCGATTACCATTCATCCACGAATATCGTAATCAATAATTTTAAAGCGGGCCGCATGGCAACCAATCATCTTTTGGACCAGGGGTGCAGGCGCATCGTTCATATTACCGGTAATCAGATTCGTAATGTTTATGAAGATCGGCTCAGAGGCTACAAAAAGGCACTTAAAGAGCATAATATTCCTTTTGATCCCGATTTGATAATTGAAAACAGGCTCAATGAGGAAGATGGTACGGAAGCTGCCAAGCAAATTCTGGATATGACGCCCCGGCCTGATGCTGTTTTTGCCGCCAATGACGTATGCGCCGTAAGCTGCATGGCAACATTAAAGGAACATAGTATATCAATACCAAATGATATTGCTGTTGTCGGCTTTAATAATGATCCAATCTCTCGCTACGTAGAACCTAAGCTCACAACCATCAACTATCATGGTGAGGAAATGGGAGAAATTGTTGTGATCAATCTCATAAATCATCTGAAGGGAGATAACCACATTAACGCGACAAACACTATAATTCTCAATTCAGAATTAATTATTCGGCAGTCGTCCAAGTGCTGTGATTCATAAATAAAATAAAAATGAAAAAATAAAGATCCGCAAAGTATCAAAACTTTACGGATCGCATTTCACTCAAATGTACTGATTGATCAGATTTTCAAAATATTCCTGACGCCCACTTTTTTGTTCAGGTTCATCCTGTACGCCGGCGATCTTTCGAAGATCTTCAAGAGTGAGATTTCCTGCCTCAAATTCAGCTCCATCACCATCATCAAACGAGGCGTATCGCTCTTCGCGAAGTTTTTTATATTCGGAATCTTCAAGAATGGCATGGGCTGTTTTCAACGCCCGGGCAAAAATATCCATGCCCCCGATATGAGCATAAAACAGATCTTCAAGATCGGTGGAATTTCGTCGCAATTTGGCATCAAAATTGATTCCACCGGGTTGCAGGCCCCCGTATTGCAGGATAACCAGCATGGCCTGGGTGACCTCAAAAATATCAGCCGGAAATTGATCAGTATCCCATCCGTTTTGATAATCGCCCCGGTTGGCATCGATGCTACCCAGCAACCCGGCATCGGCTGCAACCTGCAGCTCATGCTCGAACGTGTGGCTTGCCAAAATTGCATGGTTGACTTCGAGATTCACTTTAAAATCGTCGTCAAGATCATATTCCCGCAGAAAACCGATCACGGTTGAAGCATCGAAGTCATACTGGTGTTTCATAGGCTCCATGGGTTTGGGTTCAACCAAAAAAGTACCTTCAAAACCATGTCTGCGTGCATAATCTTTGGCCATGTGCAAAAATTGGGCAAGATGATCACGTTCCCGTTTCATGTCCGTGTTAAGTAGTGACTGGTAGCCTTCACGGCCGCCCCAGAATACATAATTTGATCCGCCCAGTTCAATTGTTGCATCCAGCGCACGTTTAACCTGTGCACCGGCATGGGTGATAACATCAAAATCGGGATTAGTCGCCGCACCGTTCATATATTTGGGATGACTGAACAAATTCGCCGTCCCCCATAATAATTGAACGCCGCTTTCTTCCTGTTTCTGCTTGGCATAGTTGACTATTGTTTGCAGACGTTTTTCAGACTTGATAATGGTTTCCGCTTCATCGACTACATCAACATCGTGGAAGCAGTAAAATGGTACATTTAATTTTGTAACAAATTCGAAGGCGGCATCCATCTTGGCACGCGCCCGGTCCATCGGATCATCGAACTTCATCCATGGCCATACGCGGGTACCAACGCCAAACGGATCTCCCCCCTGCTCATTGAACGTATGCCAGTACGCCACAGCAAAGCGGAGGTATTCTTTCATCGTCTTGCCATCAATTTTCTCCTCCGGATTATAATATTTAAATGCCAGGGGGTTATCTGAATCTTTTCCCTCAAAGGGAATCTCATCAATATTCTTAAAAAATTCTGTCTCACCTGTTGTTATACTCATATATACGCTATGTCCTCACCGTTTACTTTAATATTATTTTTTTAATTGATACTCTTTCCAATAAAACTTTGATAATTTAGTCGCGTGCTCTTCATCAAAAATTAAAAACTCATAAAGAATTTTCACTTAATTCTTCCAGCAAAATCTTTTCCCATGATTCATAGGCCTCACTATACAATTCCTGCTTTTCCTTATTGGGCTGTAATACCGCTATCTGCTCCAAATTATTAAATGCCTCCTCCCGACTGCTAAAAATCCCGGCTCCCAGTCCCGCACCGATTGCCGCTCCCAGCGCGCCGTTCGAATCATAAAGTTCCACGGTCGCACCTGTAATATTGGTGAAGGCTTCGCGAAACACCGGACTCCGAAACATATTGCCACTTCCTACCCGTATTGTATTAATTGTCAAGCCCATCTCCTTCATCACTTTTAATCCATAATTCAGGGAAAATGCAATGCCTTCCTGAGCAGCCCGCATCAGATGTGCTTCATTATGGCGGTTAAAGTCAATATTGCAAATATGCGCTCCAATATTAGAATTTTTCAAAACACGCTCCGGGCCATTGCCAAAGGGCAAAATGGATATTCCCTCTGAACCAACCGGAATTTTGGCAGCCCGCTCGTTCATCTTCTGATAGCTGTATTGGCTATTAAACATTTTATTCTTCAGCCAGCTGTTCTGAATGCCCGTCCCATTGATGCAAAGTAAAACGCCGTAGCGTTCGTGATCTTCCTCATGATTGACATGGATGAACGTATTTACGCGCGAATATTCGTCGTATAACGGCTGATCCGTGACACCATATATTACGCCGGAAGTACCGGCGGTTGAGGCCACTTCTCCCGGGTCCAACACATTAAGTGAGAGGGCGTTATTGGGTTGATCACCGGCGCGATAGGTAACGGGCGTACCCGGCTGCAAACCGAGCTCTGAGGCCGCCTCCGGCGAAAGCTTTCTCTGATCAGAAAAATTCAGTACAGCCTCAGGGACAAGCTCCTCATCAATTTCATAAAAATCGAGCAGTTCTTTTGCCAGGCTGTGTTTTTTATAATCCCACATGATGCCTTCCGACAGACCGGAAACGGAAGTCAGAATTTTGCCAGTCAGCTTCATTCCGATGTAATCACCGGGCAACATAAATTTATGAACCCGTTCATAAATTTCGGGTTCATTTTCTTTCACCCAGCGCAGCTTTGAAGCAGTAAAATTACCCGGCGAGTTCAAAAAATGCTGCTTGCAAAAATCTTCTCCCAGTTCCTGATAAGCCCGGTTACCGATATCCACTGCCCGACCATCACACCAGATGATCGCCGGCCGCAAAACATTATGCTCCTGGTCAACAATAATCAACCCGTGCATTTGATAAGAGATGCCGATCGCGGCAATTTCCTCCGGGTTAATCTCACTTTTATCCAGTACTTTTCGGGTAGCAAGTTTAGCGTGCTTCCACCATGTTGCCGGGTTCTGTTCAGCCCAGCCGGGCTGAGGGGCATTCATTGCCAATTCCTGTTCTGGAGAATTAGCCCACGCTACCATTGATCCGGATTCTGCATCAACCAAACCGGCCTTAATACTTGAACTTCCAATGTCAAAACCTAATAACATCATATCAGAAATCCACTATTCTAAAACACGGAACTAATAAACATCGAAGAATCATTTTATCAAATATTCTCAAGTCTCCTGCAGATCGGGTTCCCATAATAAATCCATATCCTCCAGCTCGCGGCCTTTGGTCTCGGGCACCATATATAAGACAAATATCAATGATATAAGTGCAAAACCAGCGTAAATGCTGTAAGCACCTTCCAGCCCGATACCCGCCAAAAATACGGGAAAGGTCATGGTTACGCCAAAGTTTGCGATCCACTGCCCTAATCCACTTACCGCAAGACCGGAGCCACGAATTTGATTGGGAAACATTTCACCAAGCATGACCCACATCACCGGCCCCCATGTGCCATTGAAGAAGGCTACGTAAACATTCGCGGCGACAAGCGCTACCATGCCCATCGTTCCCGATAAATTCAGGCCGCTTGAAGTCATCGTAGCTGTAGAAAAAGCGTAAGTCATAACAGCGAGTGAAATCGTCATCCCCGCGGATCCAATCCACAACAACGGCTTGCGACCGATTCTATCAATTAGCACAAGTGCAATCAAAACAGCTACAATACTTACCCCGCCGTTGATCACATTACTGAGAAGCGACACATTTTCGGTGAAGCCGACGGCCTGCCATAAAACAGAACCATAATAAAAGATGACATTTATACCTACAAGCTGCTGGAAAATAGCCAGGCCCAATCCTACCCAAACAATTGGTTTCACTCTACTTCTTGTAAAGTCCCACAGATCTGACAACCGGGGTTTAGAACTGTATCTCTCAATCGATTTTTTAATGTCCCGAATTTTATTACGGGCTGTTTCTATCCCATAGAGGCGGGTAAGTACATCCATCGCTTCATCCCGTTGATCGGAAACCATATAGTAACGCGGGCTTTCGGGAATAAATAAAAGACCAACAAAGAAAATAATAGCCGGGATCAGCTCCATCCAAAACATCCAGCGCCAGGCCGGAAAGCCAATCCAGAATGTAGCTGTAGCGGAACCAGCTGCCCCGGCAATCAGGTAATTACTTACAAAAGACATAAAGAGTCCTACAATGATAGCCACCTGCTGGAGTGAAGTAAGCATTCCACGCAGATCAGCGGGAGCTATTTCACTAATATAAGCCGGAGCCAGTATACTTACAGCACCTATCGCCAACCCTGCTGCAATTCGGGCCAGGACAAATTCCGAAGTGGTTTGCGAGATACCTGTACCCCAAGCTGTAATAATGAAAAGAACAGCAGCAATAATCATTACGGTCTTTCGACCGAAATTATCCGCCAATCGCCCTGCAAAAAAGGCCCCTGCGGCGCATCCCAACAATAGTGAAGCGACACTAAATCCCGTGCCCACACTACTCGAATGAAAAGCCGATTGCAAACCTTCAACAGTTCCGTTGATAACGCCACTGTCAAAGCCAAACAGAAACCCACCAAGTGCTGCAATGATTGTGATTCCTGCTATCAGCAACGACGATCTTGAATTAGTAGATTGATTCATATTTAGTTTTTTACGGTTAGTTTTAGTTTTTTCAAATCAGCATCCCGAGAGGATGACCCTACCATTATATCAAATATACCCGGTTCCACCGTATATTTCATATCAGCATTATAAAAAGCCAGCTTATCCGGCGTGATTGTAAATGAAACAGTTTTTGTTTCACCCGGCTTTAAATCAATTTTTTTAAAGCCGCGTAGCTCCTTCACCGGACGCGCTACCGAACTGACCTCATCGCGTATATATAATTGAGCAACTTCCCGGCCTGCCCTTTGCCCTGTATTCGTCACCGGCACGGAAACCTCAACCGAATCGGTCCGGCTCATGGTTGATCGAGATAATGAGGGTTTACCAAATTTAAATGAAGTATAGCTCAATCCATAACCGAAATTAAAAAGTGGTTTATTATTTACAAATAAATATGGTCGGTGCGACGTGGGTTTGTAATTGTAGTAGTCAGGCAATTGGCCCACCGACCGCGGCACAGTAATCGTCAGTTTTCCACTCGGATTCACATCACCGAAGAGTGTTTTAGCGACAGCATGTCCCGTTTCTTGTCCAAGATACCAGCATTCAAAAATTGTCGGCACTTTTTTTACCAGATTGGTCACAGCCAGCGGCCGTCCGTTAAATAACAGAGCAACAATCGGTTTTCCGGTTTTTGACAGAGCGTCAACGAGTTTATTCTGTAGTCCGACCATTTTCAGATTTGAGCGATCGCCCAAATGCTGGTTTGACCAGGCTTCACGGGAAGTTTGCTCATTGCCTCCTATTGCCAATATTACCAAATCCGATTTTTTTGCCAACTTAACGGCACGGGCGATGCGCTGTTGATCTTTGGTCGTGTCGCTCAATTCCACTTTATTTTGAACCCACCCCTTTGTCTTCGTGATTTTTGTCCCAATGGAATAATTTACCTGCGCTTTATCGCCCACATAATCTTTTATGCCCTGCAAAACCGTTACAAAATGTCTGGGATGATTACTGTAGCCTCCCAGCAATACGCGGTTGGCATTCGGACCTATGACGGCTATTTTTTTATACTTTTTAAGGTTAAGAGGAGCCAAATTCCCCTTGTTTTGCAACAGAATCATACTTTGCTCAGCCGTTTTTTCCGCCATTTGTGCATGATCCGGATTATTGGCTATTTCTTTTGCTCGCTGGACATTTACATAAGGATGATCGAATAAGCCCAATTGAAATTTGGCCCTCAGGACCCGGCTCACCGCTGTATCAATAACCGCAGTGCTAATAAGACCTTGTTTAACAGCATTTTTCAGATGGGTAAAACAATCCGGATCCGGCAATTCGGTATCCACCCCCGCTTTCAGGGCGGCGACGCCGGCTGCTTCGAGCGTGGGCTCGGTATGATGCAGGGTTTTTAAATCGCTGATACCATTATAGTCAGAAACCACCATTCCCTTGTAATGCCATTCATCCCGCAGTACGTGATTCAGCAGCCATGAATTTTCGTGCGAAGGAATACCGTCAATTTGGTTATAGGAAGCCATGACACTGTGAACGGGCGTCCTCGATATTATTTCTCTGAAAGGATAAAGAAAAATATTATTCAGGGTATGGCGACCAACTGATGTGGGTCCCATATTTCTGCCGCCCTGCGGTTCACCGAAAGCTGCAAAATGCTTAAGCGTTGCCATTACATGATCACTGTCAATTTTTGTCGAATTTCCTGAACCCTGAAATCCTTTGGTGGCAGCCAATCCCATCCGGTAAGCTATGTAGGGATCTTCTCCGTAGGTTTCGCCGGTTCGCCCCCAGCGTGGATCGCGGGCCAGATTGACTACCGGAGCCAATACTAAATCATTGCCCCGTGAACGCGATTCAAGGGCTGCAATGCTAAATACATTTTTTATGAGTCCGGGATTCCATGTGCTTCCCAGAGCCATGGGGATCGGGAAACTCGTTGCATCCGGGGCCACATATCCGTGGAGGCTTTCCCCGTGAAATAAAATGGGGATGCCCAGACGTGTATGATTGATAGCATATCTTTGAATGGCATTGGTAAACTTTGCTTCCTGCGTCGGTGATAATCCCCGCTTAGCCTGACCAAAAGGGTTTTTGCCGGGGCGCGCAATTTGACCGATACTATGAGGATAATTCTGCTTAAACTTTTTGGGATTAAACGTCATATTTTTACTGACAAACGAAGACTTTTTTTGCCAAACGCACTCGAGCTGGGCAATTTTTTCGCTCAGTGTCATGCGCTTAAGCAGATCGTGAACGCGGGCTTCAACAGGTTCATTTGGATTTTTATAAAGTGGCTTGCCCGGTTTCTGAAGGGTCTTGTTCCCACTTATACCTGAAGTAAATATTAATAATGATGCAAAAAAAGCTCCTCCCCAGAGTTTAATCATAAAACGGTCCTGCTATTAATAGATTAATTTTTTATTCTAAATTTATTTAGCAACGAATCCTGCAGTTCTCTTAAACGCTTCAAGACGAAAAATTTACTGCGTCTTAATATTTTTATTTCAATTATAAAAACGTCACAATAAGCAACCGTTATCATTCATGTAATCGGTTCCTATTTTTAAGTAGATATAAAAAGTTTGAATAAGATCACCTTGCAACCTTTATTCAGCAATTTTAATAGTTAAAACGGCTTTAGATATTATAATGTCACCCGTGATTCTTATACACGATAGAAATAATAAAAAAAATTTCTATCATAGAAAAAAAATTTCCATAATCGGTATTTTTTTTTCTATCTCTTACGAGGATTGCCGAATTTTTAAATCAACTGGCACGAGACTAACCAACCCTTGATGATCGATAGAATTATATTGTCGCTCTGTTAGTGTGTCGAGGGTAATTTTAGCCAATTTCGTAAAATTGGTATTCACCGAGGTAATGTTGGGAAAATGATATTTGCACATAGGCAAATTATCATATCCGGCCAATGCGATATCATTGGGAAAATGATATCCTTCTGCCCTTGCCGATTCCATGAATCCGAGTGCAGTTGCATCATTGGCAGCAAACACAGCCCGCGGCTTCTTTTTTAATTTTTTGAACTGTTCAAAGGCCCGAATACCAGATTCCAGCGAATAATCGCCGGGATACGACCAAATAAAGTCAGTGCCTTCCGTGTGGGTTATCACATCTATAAAACCACTTTTTCGAAAACGGGCTTCAGGCTTATCGACCGGACCTTCAATAAATCCAACCGACTTGTATCCGCGATCAATGAAATGTTTGGCTACAAGGCTGGCACCCCGGTAAGCATCAAACGTAACGGTATCCATCACCGGATGATCGATATTGGTGCACGAAATAAGGGGGAAATAATCGGGCACATACTCTAAGATTTTCTCATAATCATCGGAATGCAGACCCGGCACAAAAAGTACTGCTGATGAATAACCAGCTTCTCGCAAGTCATCAAGCAACGAACAAACCTTGTCTACATCTGCAGATATGCTGAACAAGCTAACGTACTGCTCTTTGGCTTCAGCGGCTTCAACAAAACCATTGAAAAACGATGAATAGAATTCCCCCGTGTGAAAGCCGGTGACCAGAGCAATAAAGTTATTTTGCTTTTTTAACCGGCTGCCGGCGCTTTGCTGCAGGGGATAATTTAAACGCTTGGCGGTTTCAAGAATAAGGCGTTCATCACTCTTATTAATATTCCCAATTCCCCGCAGCGCCCTTGAAACCGTAGAGACAGAAAAACCAGTTTCTTCAGCTATATCACTTTGTGTCACTCTCATGGAGAAAAAAACTTAAAATTTTAATAAAATTTAAATTACACCGTCTAATTTAAATAAATTAATAGTAAATAGATAATGTTAGAGAATATTAAGCAATAATTTTTCACAAAAATTATTTTCCGTGCAAAAACAATTACAGTATACAACGCATAGAATGGTTAAAATTCCGGCAGTCATCGCATGCTTAAGATAGAAAAAATTTGTATACAGAGCTTCCTGAAAACGATATTTTGGATTTACCAGGAAATTCATTTGGCGATGATGAGTTAATTATTCTTTTTAATACTGCTAATGAGAATAATAATTATGGGTTGGGACTTCTAATACTGCCTGATCAGTTAACCGGGTAATTCAACTGCTTCTTATTATAAATAGAGTTGTGCACGTTTTAAATATTTATATAATTAGATTCACAAATAGGTCACCAAAAATCTTTTATTTTTTTCTGCTGTGCCTGTGCTCTATTTTTTTTATCTTCGGGTTCGTTACATATTTGGTTCCTTATGAATGAAAGGTGGCTGAATGTTACGTCTAAAGGCCGATTATTGCATCTCAATGAAGTGGCTTCGACTGAAAAGGCCAATCAACATTGTTACAAATTTTATTTGTAGCGTGACCGTAAATTTATATTGGAAGTAAATAACTTACTTTTTATCAATAGCACAATTTTCATCTATCAAATATTTCCGTACATACTAACACAGAGTATTTATGAGCGATAAATCTATCACGATTACTTTCCCGGATGGCA
>DASQZL010000075.1:0-12881 GCA_035638715.1 Balneolaceae bacterium | reverse complement strand
TTTGCGAAGTTCCTGTATTTTCGCCCGTTGTTCGGCGCTCAGACTGGCTTTTGCCAACTCCTGGTCAAATTTATTGCCAGATTTTGCTGCACGCATACGATCGTAAATTACATCGCAGGCCTCCCGATATTTTTTCCACATCTCATTTTTTTTCTCGATAGGTACATATCCGATGTCTTTAAATTCTGCCTGCAATTTTTTGGCTTCGTTCACGGCTTCTATGGGATCTTCGTGCTGTCCCAATTCCCGAAGTTTTTCAAGGATCTTTTTCTTTTTCTTTAAATTTTCCTTTTGCTGTTCTTTTGTCGCTTTAAAATGCTCGCGGCGTCGGTCGTAAAAAACATCCATCGCCCCTTTGAACTGCTTCCAGATCTTATCAGATTTTTTACGGGGTACCGGACCGATTTTCTTCCACTGGTCCATCATAGATTGCATTTTATTATGTCCCTCTTTCCAGTCAGTGGTGTCTTTGATTTGCTCAGCCCTCTCAATCAGTTTTAGTTTTTGCTGGTAATGCTCTTCTTCCTGCTGGCGAATTAATTCAGCATTATTTGCCTTTTTTTCATTGAACTTATCCGTGGCCGATTTAAATCGATCCCACAGCTCATCTTCTTTCCGCTGAGGCAAATTTCCTATTTTTTTCCAGCGACGGTGCAGTTTATTTACTTTACGCGCCGCCTTGGCAAGATTGTCCATTTCAACCAGCGCTTCGGCATCTTCAATCACATTCTCCTTTTTTGCCGTAAAACTATCTACTTTGCTGCGGTGGTCTCTGTGATATCGATACTTTTTATCATAATACTTGTCTTGGGCCGCCTTGTATCGATCCCACACATTATTGGATTTTTCCCGCGGCACACGCCCGATTTTTTTCCACTGCCGGGTCAAATCAGAAAATTTTTCATCAATTTCCTGCCAATTTTCCGTAGTATGATCGATAGCTTCAGCCACACGATCCATTTTGTCGAGCACGGTCATTTTCATCATCAGGTTATCCTCTCGCTTCTGCCGTTTTTCAACCAGCCGGTCAACTTTGTGTGACTTGAATTCATTGATCAGCGACTGATATTTTTCATGCAAATCATGGGCTTGTTCCTTCGGCACCGGGCCAATATTGCGCCACCTGTTCTGCAACTGCTTAATTTTATTCACGGCCGACCATTTTTGGGCTTGCACTAAGCCTTCTATTTGATTAAGCAGATCCTGCTTTTTTGAAAGATTTTCTTTTCTTTTTTTATTTGATTTTTCGAGATGCTCTGTTCGGCGTTCGTGAAAATTCTCTTCCGCCTTGGTAAATTTGTAATATAAGTCCCGCACTTTTTCTTCGGCTTCTTCGCCTTCCACCGTCGGTCCTTCGCTCCACTGATGGCTTAAATCATCAAGTTTTTTCTCACCATCCTGCCAGTCATCGCCGGCAGCAATCTGGCGGGCTTCTTTCATTAAATCTTTATAAAAACCAATGGGATCCACGTCTTCCTTTTGCTGTTCTTCTGTACTATTTTCAGCGGGCGCACCGGTATTCTCATTTCCATCCGGTGAACTCAAATTTTCAATCTGTCGGTACAAGCGATCAAAATCGCCAATAGCCTCAGCCTCACGGAGTTTATCCTCCCATTTTTGCTTTTGTTCCTCCGTGATTTCATCGCCCTGACTGCCAATTTTTTTCTCAATCTGTACAAAATTACTCCGGCATTCGGCAAGATCTGATTCCATGCTCTCGGCGTCTGTCTCCCCCACTTTTTGGGCAGGAAAGCGACTATCCTCCTTGCGATAAATATCTCCGGTTTCCGTTACGTAACTAAATTCATCCTCATACATGAATTCGGATGTCGTTTGCGGATTCTCCATAACAACTCTTAAGCAACTACTTTTAATTCTATCTGTTTACGATACACACTTACTACATTATAAATGCAGTAAAACAAGATACTATTTCTTAGATATTTATTACAACTATTTGAAGTCTTATTTATTCGTTTCTGTGGCCTCGCTATTTTCAGAGAAAAAATGAACATCGCGCTGCGGAAATGGAATCGTAATATTTTCCTCATCAAATCGCTGTTTGATACGTTTCGTCAGATCATAACGGAGCGGCCACACATTATCAGTTGATGCCCAGGGACGCACGCGAATATTTACTGAACTGTCGCCCAGTGATCCCACCGCAATAAGCGGTTCCGGTTCATCGAGCACACGCTCATCATTATTCAGTATCTCTTTAACGATCTCCATTGCCTTATCTATATCATCATTGTAATGAATACCAAATTCCATATCAACCCGGCGGGTGGCATTGCGTGTATAATTTTGAATCTGATTGCCCCAAACTTTTGAGTTGGGAATAGCTACATAAATATTGTCGAATGAATGCAATTCGGTCATGAACAAACCAATTTCATCAACCACGCCCATTGTTCCATTCAGGTCAACGACATCCCCCGCCCTGAAAGGCCGCAGTGTAAGCAA
The DNA here is from genome assembly GCA_035638715.1 of Balneolaceae bacterium. GTDB lineage: Bacteria > Bacteroidota > Rhodothermia > Balneolales > Balneolaceae > SMO-BIN1. Next base: position 10,415 of record DASQZL010000075.1, on the reverse strand, counting down.
CATCAGGCCCGAAGCAATATTGCTGAGTGTGCCCTGCAGTGCCAAACCAATCCCCAGACCAATACTTCCCACCAGGGCCACGAGGCTGGTCGTTTTCACCCCAAAACGGCTTAACACCATGATAAATGTTACCGTCAGGATGATAACCTTTACCGTATCCGCAATTATGGGTGTCAGCGTGGAGTCAATTCGCTCTGCCCCGTCCAGCAAATTGGCGACCCAACGCGAAATCAGGTTTGATGCTGCCCAACCTACGATGAGTATCACCAGTGCCCCGGCCACATCCAGGCTGTATTTGGTTAGTTCTGCGGCGATCGTATTATGAACGGAGGATACGGAAGAGGAGTGAGAAGCTGCACTCTGCTGACCAGCATTCTGCTGGAGCAATTTATAATTAAAAAGTTTACCGGTATTCATACATACTGTCGTTAAGACGCTCTTCGATTTCTGTTATCGGGGGAATAATCTCATTTTCGCTCCTTAATTTCAATACCCTCACCGTTAAATGTGCGTCTGAACATTGCCATAAATACGAAAAGGCTGTTCACCTTCGCTGCCCGCTTCAATAATACTGCGAATTGTTTAAATATACAGAGAGAACCGATCCAACAACGGGTGAAAGAATCAATTTGGTGCCACAAAAAAGCTTAATTCGTACCGGCTGCACTTCGAATTTTTTGATATCATTCCTTTAGAAGATGCACATCGTGCTGAGGATAGGGGATATTGAGTCCTTCCTCATCGAACCGCTCCTTCATCCGTTTCGTAATATCGAATTTCAGTGACCAATAATTTTCTTTGGCCGTCCATGGTCGTACATGCATATTCACGGAGCTCCCACCCAGCTCCGAAATGGCTACAAGCGGTTCCGGTTCGGAAAGTACCCGATCATCCTCCTCCAGCACCTCGCGGGCAATTTTTATGGCCTCATCCATATCATCGTCGTAGCCAAACCCAAACTCCATATCAACCCGCCGGGTATCATTTGTTGTAAAATTCGTGATGATATTGCCCCATATTTGCGAGTTGGGTACGGTCATAGACAGGTTATCGAAGGTGTGCATTTTGGTGACGACAATGCCAATATCGTCAACCACGCCGGAAGTACTGCCAATACTGATAGCCTCATTGACCTTAAAGGGACGCATAACCAGAATCATGATTCCGGCGGCAAAATCCTTCAGGACTCCCTGCCAGGCCAGGCCTATGGCAATACCTATTCCCCCGATGAGCGCAATAAGGCTGGCAGTCTGGATACCAAATAATTGAAGTACCACTATAACAGCAAACCCCAGGATAAGTACCCGAACTACCTGGGCGAGGATATTCGTCAGCGTTTCATCGAGATTTTTCGATTTTCTCCCGTGTTTCCTGATTTTACTTTCAATCCATTTGGAAATTATCCATCCTAATAAAAGGAGAATTATACCATAAACGATATGCAATCCATAATTGATCACATAATGGGTCAGAATATTATTACTATTGAAATTCCACATACCTGTTAATTTTTATGTTATTATTCCCTTGACTTTTACCGTTACCGTCTAAAAAACTCATCCACACCAAAAGATGAAGGATTTTAGGATCAGACCGGCCAACTCCTAAAAAGAATAACTGACTCTTTTTCTCACAGCCCCGCCACAAATTGACCGTGTTAATAAATCTTAAATACTATAGCAATTTTTCCTGATATTTGAAAGTCAATTATAGATAACCCTTTGAAGATGGCTCATTGGGGGACTGTCTCACCCTGAAATACAAAATTTCAGGAAATTACGCCTATTTTCGCCAAGCTGACAAGAGCAGCCGGAATTTAATCGCTCAGAATTTTTTCGAGATCATTATAACCTGTCTTGATATCATCCCACAGTCTCTCGGAATCTTTTTTGAGGCGATCATAAGTGCTCGCACTTGACTCCTTCATTTTTTCCAGCTTTTTTTGAAGCTCAGCGCGCTTTTTCTTTATCTCGCGGGATCTTTTATTGAATTTTGCCTGCAGCTCTTTTGAACTTTTTTCTGCACGTCTCTGGTATTGATTTATTTTTCTGTTCCAGTCACGCAATTGTTTTTCCGCTTTATCAATGTATTCTTCTCTCGTAGTCATCTTTTTCTCTCCGTTGATGAATTAGAAATTATGCTTCAATATCATGTACTTCTTTTAAAATACTTTTCGCCTCTTTGTCACCATCCTGCATAACGCGGTGTTGAAGATTTGTTATAATCTCTTGACGAGCCTGTTCAAAGGCCTCTTTTTTTGCTTCTTGTTTTGTACCGGTACGAATCAATTCATAGATGTCATCTGCCCGCACGATACTATACAATTTATCCTCATTAAAAGCATGCGAACGTAATTCCTCATACTCACTGAACAAACTGGGAAAATCGTGGTTGCTGTCAGCCCGCCGGATGATTTCCACATGCTCCGGTCCCTCTGCACTTAGCGGGGTTTTACAAAGATAGAAAAACTGTTGTTTATATTGCATAATTAATTTAAATGAACCAAATTTAATTTATTGTTAATTAAGATACTAAAATATTTAATGAAATTTTAATTGCCATTTTTAAAGAACAGCACCTTTTTTAATAAATAGGTAGCTCAATCACCGGCCCCTGGATCGGAATGCAAAAATGCAAAAAAAGAGGAAGGCGTCCAAAAGACCATTATTCCCTCTTGAGAGGGGCTTGGGGTGTGTTCGATTATAGTAAACCATTTTGGGCGCTCTTTCTTCCAAATAGTTACTCCGAGGCTCTGCCGCGGAATTGTTCATTGAGGCAACACTCTGAATGATATCGCCGGTGCTTTAGCTGCTTTTAAAAATATGCTTCGGGGCAAAAAGCGAAAGCGTAAGCCCGCGGGCGATCATAAAAAGCGTCAGTGCCAGCCATATAGCTTGAATCCCCAAGTACGGCTTGCCGATGAAATACGCGGGGAGAAATACCCCCACAGTGGCAATAATCATGGAATTACGCATGGGTTCAGTAGCCGTGGCACCGATAAAAATGCCATCCCAGATATAACAGAAACTGCTCACCGTCGGACCGGCGATCGTCCATCCGAAGACCAATAATGCTTTATGTATCACCGGCTCTTGATTCGTAAAAATATGGAGGATTGTCTTGTCAAATAAGCCATAAATTATACTGGCCGCCACTCCAATATTAACGCCCCAAATAAAGCAATATTTTATGGTTTGATTCAATTTCCGCCTCTGTTGGGATCCGGTGTACCGCCCGACCAGGCTCTCTGCTGCATTTGCAAAACCGTCGATTCCGTATGAAACAACCATCCAAAGCTGAAGTAGAATGGTATTAGCTGCCAGAATTGTATCACCCATCGAAGCCGATTTGGCCGTAAAAAATGTAAAAGCGAAAATCAGGCAAAGAGTGCGCACAAAGATATCAAGGTTGACAGTAAAAAATTTCTTTAGCGGTTCCAGTTCTGCTATCAGTGAGGCCACGAACGCCTGTAACCATGATTTATATTTGAACCACCCGAGAGCGGCAGCAAGAAATAATCCTGCATAACGTGAAATCAACGTGCCCAGGGCAACGCCCGGTACATTCATATGCAGACCATAAACGAACCAGACATCCAGAGCAATATTCAGCAGATTGAATGCTACGGTTATGATCATGGGATAACGAGCATTTTGCATCCCCAAAAACCACCCGTTTATAGCGTAAAGGCCCAGGGTGGCGGGGGCTGAGTAGATACGAATATAAAAATAGATACGGGCATAGTGTTCAACGTCAGCAGATGCACCAATAAGGGCAAAGCCCAAATCGGCTATACCCACCTGGGCGGCTATGATGAGCAAACTGAACAGGCCGGCTACCATTAAAGCCCGGCCAAGCGTCGCAACACTTTGGGTCTTATTATCTTCGCCATACGCCTGTGCGGTCAGGCCCGTTGTACCCATGCGCAGGAAACCAAATCCCCAGAAAATAAAGTCGAAAAGTATCCCGGCAACAGAAATCGCACCGATATAGGCAACATTATGCAGGTGCCCGAGCAGCGCTGTATCAACCGCGCCCAGTACAGGCACCGATAGATTGCTGATAACATTAGGAATAGCAAGTCGTAGGATTCTTCTATTCAAAAAATTGCTATCTGTCTTATTCTTTGTTTATCCCGTCGTTGTTCCTTTCACCATCCTCTAAATTGGTATGCCTGACCCTCTTTTGAATTAAACGCTCCAATTTGCCAACAATAAGTAAAATTCCTACAACCAAGACCGTTAGGATGACAGCCATGAGTGTCTCACCAATGGCAACAGCCATACCAATTCCACTCACGAACAAAATGGAGGCCGCCGTTGTCAGCCCTTCAACCGCACTTCGGTGTCCCCTGAAAATAATGGTTCCAGCCCCTAAAAAACTGATACCCGTAATAATGGCTTGCATGATTCGTATCGGATCCCCCCTGAGAACATTATTAGGTAACGGACCACTAACAAAATACTGAACCAAAAAATCACCCAGAATTACAAAAAGGGTCGCTGAACCTGCAACCAACATATGTGTACGAAGGCCGGCCGGTTTGGAAGCCAGTTCGCGTTCTAAACCGATAAGACCACCTAAAATAATTGAAATAATTACTTTTATAATTCCCTGCCACTGCGGATGCAATATCATAGTACTAAAATTTTAACGTTAATAGGCTCATCTATTGCTTGTAGCGAGTAAAACTTTTTCGCACTTCTACGCCACACAAATCACAATGCAACCATTTCGATGAGCCCTCAAAAAATATATGCAAAACTTTTTTTCGTATGATTCGTTATTTTCAGGCGAATCCATGTAATAAGGTCGCAAAAATTCACTGAAAAACCATTTAAAATATTTCGATGGAGCTCAGTTTCTGGCAAAGCCGATGGCGCAATGAAAAAACCGGCTGGCATATGCAGCAGGTCTTTTCCCTGCTTAAAAAATATTGGCATCATCTAAACCTTAAAACAGATGCCACCGTTTTGGTTCCGCTCTGCGGTAAAAGTCTGGATCTGGACTGGCTGGCCGGGCAGGGGCACCATGTGGTCGGTGTTGAAATTTCTGAAATTGCCCTAAAAGAGGTCATGGAACGTCAGCCATATTCTTTCCACCGATCTGCCAAAGGCTCTTTCACCCGGTATCACTCCTCTTCCATGGAGCTTTGGTGTGGCGATATTTTCAAACTTCGTCAACGGTGGCTGCCTCCTGTAAACGCCGTATACGACAAATCGGCCCTGATCGCCCTTCCGCCGGAAACACGATCCCGGTATGCGCACAAAATTCAATCTCTGCTGCAACCTCAGGGAAAAATTTTTATCAATACTTTCGAATATCCACAGGATGAAATGGGTGGACCTCCTTTTGCAGTTTTCGAAGACGAATTGGTGAGGCTTTATAGTGATCGATTTGAAATCACCCGGCTTCACAGTCATTCTATTTTTGAAGATTTGTCCAATTTTCAGCGCCGGGGATTAAAATCCTATCTTAATGAAAAAATATACACCCTTACTCCTGAATTATAAACCCTTCAAAAAAATAAAAACTATTATTTTCGTTTTCTTCTTACAATTTTATAAATTATTATTTTCTTATTAGGGATGATCAAATAACTTTTATCTTGATAATCTATCGATATGCGCCATTAAAAATTTATAATATTAATTCTTCCATAGAAAGGGTTGCATATCAATAAGGCGGCATGTATTTTCACAAAGCTGCTTTTATTATCCTTTTAACTACATCAATTATAAAACATGACTCTCGAAACACGGAATTCTATTATAACAGTAGTGCTCGGAATCATCATTATCGGGTTGGGATGGTATTTGTATCATTCTATTGTCGGACCATACCAAGTTGTTGAAAAACAGAAACGCTACACCCGGGAAGTTCGCCAGAATATGGAAAATCTCCGCGTTGCACTCATTCATTATAACCAGGAAAAAAAGCATTTTCCTCCCACCAAGGGTGGTCTTGACAGTCTCGTTCATTTCATTCGTACTGACTCAACGATGAAGGCAAAAAGAGATTCATTGTTTAAAAGTGACATCTCAGATGGTTATAAATGGAAGATCGACTCGCTGGCTTATTCCCCGCGTCCACCGCACAATAAGTTTAAATATACGCTCAATGACTCGATTAATCCGCCTCTTTATTTGTTGAAGGACCCCGACTCCAATGACAAGATAGGCAGTCTTAACAAGCCAACGCTCCTTAACGCACCTAATTGGAAATAATGGTTCATGCCGTATGATAACGTTTGCTTAGGCCTCTGCTTTTTTGATCAGCAGCTTTTTTACGCTGTAAGTGCTCCGGAGCAGCGTTCATATCTTCGCCGTATCGGGGCAATTGATTTTAATTTTAATATTGGAGAGGCCTTATTTTCTGTTGCAGAAGAAAAAATAGCAGGCATACGCAGTAGTATAGATGACCTTATAAATCGCTTTGGCATTCAGCAGCTGCAAATTCTGGTTTATCCACACCTCGAATGCTGGGCTACCCTGCCCAAACTTGTCTATGATAATGCAGATGAGCGCGAAAGTTATATTAATATTCTAATGAATGGGGTAGAACGAAAGCATATCCGCCCGGCCTGGTACGAACTGAGTAATCAAAATTTCAAGCTGTTGCAACTTCGCACAGATCATGGCATGAAAGGCCTCGAAAAGCTCACCGGGGGGTTGGCAGAAGTTGGATTTTCAAGTGCCTTTGAAATGGACGAGCGGTGGATCCAACATGCTAAACCGGGCGGTTCCATATTGACTATATGTGGATTCAGTAATTGTATAGCCATATGTTCGTTTATACTGGGAAAACTTCGGGGCGTAACCTATATCACCTTTGATGATGCCGAAGATTTACCCTATTTATGGCTGCAAAAATCTCAGGATCTACCCTGGATGCAGGGATTGCACGAACACATTCATGTATGCGGGCGCAGAGCCCAGAAAATAATCGAAATCCTGCAACCGTTCTTGGATGATGCCGGCGTCATAACAAAGATGGACAGCCTTGAAAAGATCCAGGTGCGGGCTGATGAAAGAACCTACGGTTTTGATTTGTCACTGGCTTTTCCTGCTATTATGCTGGCCCTCCGATGAAGAACGAATCTTATTTATTCAGATAAGTGATAACGATGCAATATCCCCTTTTACACACGCAACTTTCACTTTTTTAGCCGAGAATAGTAATCTCTTAAATCATGCGCATCATAACTGGACTTTTAAAAGGACGAAACTTACCGACTCCGAAGGTTGCCGACGTACGGCCAACCACCGATCGGGTAAAAGAAGGAATTTTTTCCGTCATCGAGTCGCGCCGGTTCATCCGTAATTGCAGCGTGCTTGAACTTTTTGCCGGCTCCGGGAATTTGGGGTTTGAGGCGCTCTCACGCGGTGCAAAAAGCGTTCTTTTCGTTGATCACGACTTACATTGCATTGAACATATAGAAAAGATGGCAAAAAAATTCGATCTTGTATCGCAAGTGCGCACCGCCCGGTTGGATGTAATGCATTTTTTGCAGGGACCAGCCGTCCCCTACGACATTATTTTGGCCGATCCTCCGTATACGTACGAGAACGTTGAACAAATGATGGAGCTTGTCACTGGCAGCGATTGGCTGAAAGAGGGTGGCTGGTTCATTCTTGAACATAATAAATATCACGACTTCACCCAGCACGACCTTTTTTTGCTGGAAAAAGAATATGGGCGCACCCTTGTAAGCTTTTTTAAGGGCGCCCGCTAAATTTAAACTCACACTGATGGAAACCTTAGCGCTCTATCCCGGATCTTTTGACCCAATCACTTTTGGCCATATTGATATATTGCAGCGGGCCACCGAACTTTTCGATACTATTATTGTGACAATCGCAATCAATAAACGCAAAGAACCGGTATTCGACGGCGATGAGCGCGAGTATTTGGTGAGAGAATGTCTAAAAGGAAAACCATGGGCCGAGAATGTGCAAATCGAACAATTCTCCGGCTTGCTGGTCGATTTTGCCAAACAAAAAAATGCAAAAACACTGGTTCGGGGAGTACGTCAAATCTCTGATTTCGAATATGAATTTCGGATGGCACTTACCAATCGCCGGCTGGCACCCGACGTAGATACAGTTTTTTTAATGCCTGATGAACAACTGACGTTTATATCAGCCTCGCTGGTCAAGGAAGTAGCGGCCTGGGGCGGCGACCTTTCATCATTTGTACCTGAAAAAGTGGCGAAAGCGTTAAAAGAAAAGCTGGATGTATAAATTGAAAAGAGTTTATGCTGATCTTAGGGGTTTATTTTTAATTTCACTATTTTTTGACCGTAATTTATTTTTAAACATACAGACACAAATTTTGTAATGATATCAAATCGCGCACAATCCATCTCTCCTTCTGAAACGCTAAAAATTTCAAGTCTTGCCAAACAACTCAGCCGAAAGGGAAAATCCATTGTTTCCCTCAGTGCGGGTGAACCGGATTTTAAGACACCCAGCCATATTTGCCAGGCAGCGATTAAGGCCATTAATGACGGCTTCCATGGCTATACGATGAATACCGGAACCCCTGAACTCCGCGGGGAGATATGTAAGAAACTTAAAAGAGATAGCGATCTGCAATACGAACCCTCCCAGATTGTATGCACCAACGGAGCCAAGCAGGCCCTCGGTTTCAGCATGCTTGCCCTGATTGATGAGGGCGATGAAGCCATCATTCCGGCGCCTCACTGGGTTTCTTATCCCCAAATGGTTAAACTGGCCGGCGGCCAGCCCAAAATTGTGCGTACTTCTTTTGAGAACAACTATAAAATGACCCCGGAACAATTGGAGGAAGCTATTACCGAAAAAACAAAGATTGTTCTGCTTTGCTCGCCATCCAATCCCACAGGTGCCTGCTATAGCCGGGATGAGCTTGAAGCATTGGGTGAGGTCCTGAAATCACATCCCGGAATTTGTATAATTTCTGATGAGATTTACGAATATATCAGGTTTGAGGGTGAACACGTGGGTATCTTACAATCGACGCCCGAACTTTCCGATCGAACCGTGGTTATCAATGGCTTTTCCAAGGGCTTTGCGATGACCGGCTGGCGGCTGGGTTATCTGGCGGCTCCGCAATCCATAGCGGATGCGGTGGCCAAAATTCAAAGCCAGGAAACGTCCGCCCCCTCCTCTATTTCACAAAAAGCCGGCGAGGCTGCGTACCGAAATGATCTCGAGGCGGTCCATTTTATGTGCGACGAGTTTAAAAAGCGTCGCGATTTTATGGTGGAAAGCCTTAATGCAATTGAGGGCGTTCGCTGTTTCAAACCGCATGGTGCATTTTACGTTTTTCCGGATATTTCAGCCCATTTGAATAAACAAACAGCAGACGGGGAAGAAATATCAAACAGCACGGATTTTTGCATGTACCTGCTCGAAAAACAGGGTTTGGCGGCCGTTCCCGGCGATGCCTTCAGCGAACCGAATGGTATTCGCTTGAGTTATGCAGCATCAATGGAAGAACTTGAAGAGGGCATTAAAAGACTAAAAGAAGGCGTGGCAGCATTGGACTAAAGTTTTAAAACATTCATTATGCAAGCCTGCTATGAGGCGAGAAAATGGTGACAGAATGATGAATTACTTTTATCATTACAGAAATTGCTATGAATGGTAACAGTAAAATGTCATGTCTGTAGATTTTTTCGATGTCTTTTCTGTAATTACCGCTTTTCAGTTCCTTGTTGCAGATTACACATATTACATATAATTTTTGCCCGCAACATTAAAAAAATCTCTGGACTATGCCTACATACGAATACAAACGTGAAGATGGTACAACTTTCGAAATCAAACAGGGCATCAATGATGATCCGCTTGAGCGCTGTCCCGAAACCGGCCAAAAAGTGAAGCGTATTATCAGCGGCGGAGGCGGCGTTGTTTTTAAAGGTGACGGTTTTTATGAGACAGATTACAAAAACAGTGACCGCAAGGAAAAATCCAATGCTGAGAAGGGATCGAGTGAAAACGGCAGCAGCGGCAACAATACCCATGAATCCAAATCCGATTCATCTTCAGATACAAAAACCGAATCGGATTAAATAGATTTGGGTTGGCTCATTCCTGAAATGAGGAATTCGAATCACTTCAGTAAAAAAACATTGAATGTATGAGCAAAAAATCCATGCGCGATAAAGGTCGTGAAGGTGAAGAACTGGCCGCAGCGTATCTTGAATCAAAAGGGTACACAATCCTTGAGCGTAATTATTTTTTTGAACGGGCTGAAGTGGATCTCGTTGCTCACGACGATAATGCCATCGTATTCGTAGAAGTTAAAATGCGGAAAAATACGACTTTTGGAGAGCCCGCCGAATTTGTTACCGATGAGAAACAAAAAAATGTGCTTAAAGCTGCAGAAGCCTGGATTTATGAACGAAAAATGGCCGGCGCCCCTGTGCG
>DASQZL010000074.1:0-5063 GCA_035638715.1 Balneolaceae bacterium | reverse complement strand
TCAAGCCGGGATTCACTACTTTCAGGATAGCAGAAAAGCCGGGTATGTAGATGGATGAGATAATCAACAATACGCACAGGAACAAGGCCCCCCAAACATAGTTGTTTTTTGTGATTTCGTTTATAATGACACTGGAACGCCAGCTTCGCATATTAAATACATGCCAGAGCTGCGACATTGCCAAAGTCAAAAAAGAGATGGTAACGGCTTGGATGCGGGGCATTTTTAAAATCTCAAAAGAAACATAGAGCGCCGTCAGGACTGAAGCGGTAATAAATAATCCATAAACGGTAATTCCCATCCAATGCCTTCGTTCCAGAATAGATTCTTTGGGGTCACGCGGGGGACGTTTCAGAATTTCCTTCTCTCCATGGCCGACTCCCAAAGCAAGAGCGGGGAAAATATCCGTGACCAGGTTCAGAAATAAAATTTGAAGTGGTAAAATAGGCAGCGGCGCCCCGGCCATCGAGGCCAGCCCCACGACCAGCACTTCACTGATATTGCACGACAAAAGGTAGTACACAAAACTGCGAATATTTCCGAAAATGACGCGACCCTGCTCCACAGCCGTTACAATTGTTGATAGCGAGTCGTCCTGCAGCACCATGTCAGCCGCTTCGCGGGCTACCTGGGTGCCGCGACGCCCCATGGCGATGCCGATATCAGCTTTTTTAAGTGCCGGGGCATCATTTACGCCATCCCCGGTCATGGCAACAATATTTCCTGCTTTTTGATGCAGATCGATCAGATTCAGTTTTTGCTTAGGACTGACCCGCGCAAAAACCGAGGTCTCCGTTAGTTGTTTTTTTGCATCCTCCGGCAGATCAGCAATCGCCTCCAGCTTTTCACCGTTGATGACGTCCTCTTCACTGTCATGGATAAGATTAATTGATTTCGCGATACTCAGCGCCGTTGCTGGCTGGTCGCCCGTAACCATCACTATTTTTATGCCCGCCTTTTTACACTGTTCGATGGCTGCTTTTACCTCTTGGCGGGGCGGATCGGCCAAACCGACTAATCCCAAAAAGGTCATATCTTCATAAGGATCAACCGAATCATCATCACATTTCCGCACGGCCAACCCCAATACACGGAATCCCTGCTGTGCCAGCTGCTCATTTTTTTGCAACCAGCGCTCCCGGTCTTTTTGTTCAAATGCAGCCGTACTTTCATTGGTAAAAAGTCGGGTGCATCTATTCAGAATAGTTTCCGGCGCGCCTTTGATGGCTACTTTATAATGATTATTTATCGGATGAAAGGTTGCCATCATCTTGGTTTCCGGGTCAAATGCTTCTTCCCTCGATTCGGGATAATTTTCTTTAAGTTCTTTGTGATTAATTTTGGCCAGGGTCCCCGCTTCGATCAGAGCCACCTCCAGGGGATCTCCACTTTGCTCCTCTCCGTTTTCACCGTCAAATGTGGCGTTATTACAGAGCATTCCTACTTCCAGCGCTTCTTTCAGGACCGGCATTTTGAGAGGATCGATGCGTTCTCCGTCTCCGTAAAATTCACCTTCACCATTTGTCTTTTCCATGGTAACTTCCCCCGATTCAAATAAATATTTCCGCGCTGTCATCCGGTTTTCGGTGAGCGTTCCGGTTTTATCGGTGCAGATGACATTCGTAGCGCCGAGGGTTTCAACGGAGGAAAGGCGATTGATGAGAGCGTTTTTTCGGGCCATTTGCTGCATGCCACGGGCCAGAGCGATGGTCGCGACAATAGGCAGCCCTTCAGGAATGGTGGCGACGGCGAGGGCAATGCCTGTTTCGATCATCAAAAAGATCTCTTTACCCGCGATGATGCCCGATATCGATACAAAGACAGTAATAATCAGCGTTACGCCAATTAATTTGTGGCCCAGTTTGTCCAATCGCTGCTCAAGCGGGGTGATTTCTTCGGTTGTCTCCTGCACCAGCGAACTGATCTGACCCAATTCGGTTTGCATTCCGGTGCCGGTAACAATCCCAACTCCGGAGCCGCGGGTTACGGATGTTCCCTTGAAAAGCATGTTTTTGCGTTCGGCAAGCGGTGTATTCTCATCCAACGGATCGGTTCGTTTTCCCACCGGCACGCTTTCACCTGTTAAGGTTGATTCATCAACCTGTAGCTTGTTGCTTTCAGTGAGGCGCACATCCGCGGGGATGACGTCGCCTCCTTCAATGACAAGTACATCACCGGGGACGATCTCCGTTGCCGGAATTTCTTTTACCTGACCGTCGCGCCGCACCCGTGCACTCACGCGGGTGAGGGCATAGAGCGCCTCCATTGACCGGATGGCCCTGAATTCCGTAAAAAAACCGATGAGTGCGTTAATAAAAATGACCGCGAGAATAGAGACTCCTTCAATGAATTCGCCATATATAAAGGCGATGATAGCCGCTGCACCCAGTAATGCAATAATGAGGCTTTTAAACTGGTCAATAAATATCCGCAACACACTTTTGGGCACATGCTTGCGTAATTCGTTGGACCCGTATTGCTGCAGCCGTTCGTTAACTTCCTGGGACTGCAAGCCGGTTGACGGATTTGTGGATAATTCACGCAAAATCCGGTCGATCGATAACGCCCAGGGTTGCTGTATGAAATTTTCTGTCTCAATTGATGGATTGCTTTTTTCTTTGGTCTCTACAACCGGATCGCCACTCATATTCGTCTCTCTTTGTTTTAAGAAAATTCTTTTGCCGTAAATTAACCAAAAATTCCCTGTAGAAGTAATTTAACTTTTTTTACAACAAGATACGCCGTTTTTGTTCCGGCTCCAGCCGTTTTAACACGGAATTGTGTTCATTTTAATTTGTGATCTTTTTGTCCCGCGTGAGATATAAATCAAAAATCCATTCCATATTTCAAATCAACGGCTAAAGGTAACTGATATACCTTTCCCTCACGGCCCCCTTCAAGATTTTTCAGTAGGTCAGCATAAATAAGCTGGAGCTGATAATTAACCTCTATCCTGCCTTCTTTGATAATTCAGATAACACGCCCCAGCCGGTGCATGCATCCCAGCCCCGCCCGGCTTTATATCCGAGATTTGTGGATGTGGTGATGTTATTGCCTTTGGTAATATCGCGGCAGCCGGAATGGTCGGCATATAACGAGGGATTGATGAATCCTGCATCATTCCCTTGCTGCTCGTTAATTCGGGCAATCAATCCGGCCATCAGCGGTGCAACGGCGCTGGTGCCCCCGATGACAAGCTGCCGACTGTCGACCAGCACCTGGTAGCCGGTTGATGGATCGGCATTGCCGGCCACATCGGGCAGCCCCCGGCCTTTAAAATTATCGTTTAGTGAGGCCGGAACATCAGCGTTTTTTTGATAATCCGGCAGAGAAAAATGCTCGCTGACACCGCCCCCGGTAGCTGAGTTATTCGATTCATGCCAGACGGTTTCCGACTGGATTTTTCCATTGCTTGTCTCCAGTTTTGTTCCACCACAGGAAAGCACATACGGACTGGAGGATGGGAAATCTGCATGAACCTTTCCGTCATTTTCATTGTCGGATGAACCGTGATCGCCGGCCGCTGTACAAATGGTAACTCCAAGCGACGAAGCGGTCTTAAAAGCTTCATTAAAATTATTCAGCGATTGCTTGGACCAGCTGTCTTCGGGTCCGCCCCAGCTAATAGAAATAACTGAGGGATTATGTTGATCATCATGGATAGCCGTGGTAATGGCATCTAAAAAGCCCTTACTGGTATTTTTTGTAAAATAAACGACAATTTGTGCTTCAGATGCCACGGCTCCGGCAACTTCTATATCCAGCATAACCTCGCCGTCAGCGCTATTTGCCGTTGACGGATTATTCGATCCTCCATCAACCGAAACCGCTTTTACATCGGGCGCATTAATGCCCAGTCCCTGAAAATAATTATTGATGTCGTTTACCCGATAGCCCCCGCCCAGTTCAATAATACCGATACATTGTTTCTTCCCGCTGACGCCCGACGGGAACCCATAAATATTGGCAATTTCATCAGGCGTGTAACTCTGAGATGCAGCCTCCGGGGCAAGGAAATCATTGTCTTTTTTTGCTACCTGAAACATCGGGCGGGCCACTGGTCGATCATCAAGGCCGAAAACACCTTCAATAATGGAATGTATATTTTCAGGCACATAAATATGCCCCGCTCTGCCCATGAAAAAAACACCTCTTGCGGGATCGTAATATCGCCCAAGGTTCACGTGAAATGCCTGCTCTACATCATTGATCCGGCCCTTCAGGACGAGACTTCGTCGTCCCTTGTGGCTGAGTACAATAGAAAAATGATGTTGATGAGCAAATTTTTCCAACTTTTGGATATCTTTGTCCGAAGCGCCGTAACGCTGAGCGTATTCCTGACGATTTATTCTTTGATTGGCTTTTATAAGGGACTCAATGGATGATTTTCTTCGAAGCCGGATAGTAAACTCAATGACATCATTAGGGTTAAGTGCACCCTCTCTCCCAAATTGGGGAATCTTCCTATAACTACCATTTACCGCTTTGTGTTCTTCAGGGGTTGATTTGAATGTATGCATGATGAATGATATTTATTGAAAATTAGAATAGTGATTTATTTGTAATAAATAATTAATAGTAAAAATTTTAAAGTCAACGTAAGAATTGAAAAAAACTTGCCCGGCTAATTTGGTATTCAATGATAGCACCGGTATTTATGGCGTGCAAATCGTCAATAAATTGCCGGGCTGAATTGGAGTAGCCCTTAAATAAAATATATTCACAAATTATACCGCAGAACTTCAAACCGATGAGTTAGATTCAGTTGAGACGCGATGAATCGCGTCCGTACAATCTTTTGTCGTGAATCGCCGCAACGCCCCTCCGCGTCCTCCGTGGTTTATCGGCTACCTATTTTTAATTTTTCATTTATAATTTAAAATTCTCATTCCCCATTTCTAATTCTAAAATTGTGAGGGCGTTCAAACCGGGGAATGGCCGGATATCTTAAGGAAGACAAATAGGTGGATGGATATCGTTCTTGTTCCTTTTTGTGTGAACAAAAACGAACCCAAAAAATCACCGGCTGATGAAAGCTTCGATCCCGGAGGCGGTTACCTGCG
>DASQZL010000073.1:0-3758 GCA_035638715.1 Balneolaceae bacterium | reverse complement strand
TTGACTTCGAGAGATGAGGTGGCTTCTCGGCTGCGCGGCAGATTGACATTTGAAAAAGCCGGCGCTAAAAATGATGTCATCAAAATTTATTACGAGAGCCCATCGGCCGTTGCAGCTGGCCAGGTGGTCGATATCACCCTTCATGTTTTTAACAGGCTTTCAAATCGTCGAAACCAGGCCTCAGCAAATACTGCTGCTTTTTTTCTGAGCAAAGAAATAAGACGTATCAAGGACAGTCTGCAGACCGCCGAAAATCGACTTGAAAAGTTCAGGGACAACCATAAATCAAATATAAAGCTTGCTAACCTCAAACGTAATGTGAAAATCAATGAGGAGCTATACGAAACTATAACCAAGCAGTATGTTGAAACAACCATTTGGGAACGGTCTCAATTTGGACTCGGGCGCATAATTGATAAGGGCTATACCCCCAATGGTCCTTCTAAACCCAATAGGTCGCTATATATTTTGTTTGGACTCATTTTTGGAGGCGTCCTTGGAGTCGGCTATGTGTTTTTAGGTTTCGTCTTCCTGGATACCATCAATGGTAAAGAAAAAATGGCAAATGTTGACGCTCCTTTGTTGGCTGTCATTCCGGACATGGATGCATACATTAAGGAAAATTATGAACGAAAGGAAACCGTTAAGATCAAGGAAAAACCCATTTCAACCCGGTTGATAACACTATTAGATCCGGATTCGGCAATTTCAGAATCATTCCGGCAGCTGGAGGACAACCTGATTTATGCCCGCGATGGCTCCCGACTGAAATCTATTGTAATAACAAGCTCCGTTCAGGGTGAAGGCAAGACTGCTACTGCGGCGAATCTGGGCATTGTTCTGGCTGAAGCTGGTCATGAGGTCCTCGTGGTGGATGCCAACTTTCGCCGCCCGCACCTCCATAATATTTTCGGAGCTTCTGAAACCGGGGGTATTACAAAAGTGCTTTCCGTTGATCTAAAATTACATGATGCCATCAAAAGTACGCCTGCTCCCAACTTGTCGTTACTTCCGGCAGGGCAGCCCCCGGGCAATGTAGCTGCCACAGCAAGAAGTCAATCCTTTTTAGATTTATTACGAGAACTGGAAGATCATTTTGATTTTGTCCTGATCGATACTGCTCCCTATGGTGATGTCACCGATGCAGCGCCAGTTTTAAAGCAAGCCGATGGTGCTGTGGTTATCGCTAAGTTCGGGCAAACAAAAGAGAAAGAAGTCAGCGAAATTGTAGATGAAATTCATCAGTTAAATGCGACGGTGCTGGGCACAGTCCTCAACGCTTATAATTATACTAAAAGCAACGATTTGAGCCCGGCTTCACGTTACTATAAATAAGAAGTAAAAGAGACGAATATAAACCGGCTAATATCCTGACTTTCATCATTACTATCTAAAGAAGAGAAAAGCAAAGCTGTTCTTATTCAGCTTGGTGTTCGGAAAAATCGGCTGTAAATAGTTAATATTATAAAATGCAATGAGTGCTATGAGAAAAAATATCAAGGAGACCCGATTTTATAGATTTGCGAGGAAATATGTAGTTAAAGCAAAAAATTACAAACAAATGCTGGACTGGCTGAATGAAGGGTTATCGGGGCCGCCACCGCTTTTGGTAAAACAAAAAATTTTAAAAGCTTATGCCAGAGACTATGACTTAAAATTATTCGTACAGACAGCTACATTTCGTGGTGATATGGTGGAAGCATTACGAAAAAAATTTAAATATCTCTATTCAATTGAAATGAACGAAGCCCCTTATTTAAAGGCGACAATGCGTTTCCAGGATCACAATAATGTGAAAATAATCCGCGGAAACGCTGCAGAAGTATTAAAAGAATTAATGAAATATATTAAAAAACCAACATTATTTTGGTTAAATAGACCTTATTCCAATGGCAGCACGTTACACGAAAAAACAGATATGCCCATCCTTCAGGAACTGAAAGGTATACTCTCGGACGGTATTCGACGGAATGTTATTCTAATTGATGAAGCGCGGTACTTCGGCACGGCCCCGTCATATCCCGATTTACAGGAAGTAAAAGAATTGTGCAAATCATTGGAAGAAAATCTGGATATACATGTAGAGCATGATCTTATAAGAATCACTCCCGATTGTAAATAATAGTGATCAAAATAATCCTGGAAAAATTCTATTCCGAAATCTTATTCCTACAGCTAAATCTTTTAAAATAGCAAGAAAGCTAAAATCATATCATATGCTCAAAATTTGCTGGGATAACGGAGAAAATTATTGTAGGTTATTCGGAAATGCCTTTAAAGCATAATATCCCTTTTAATGAGCTTGAAGGAGTTTATTAAATCGTCGAAGCTAAAAAAAATTGGCTCCGAAGTATTCTGGATTACACTGGGGCAATTTGTTTTTGTTGCCGGAAGTGTTGTGTCCGTTAAAGTTTTGACGAATTTATTAACACCGGGTGAATATGGTACGCTGGCCCTGGCACTGACCGTTGTAGGACTGGGCGGACAGATATACATAGGACCAGTCTCGCAGGGAGCTCTCCGCTATTATTCCGTTTCAGTAGAAAAACGGGATTTCAATAACTTTTTTACGTCCGTCGTAAAATTATTTGGCCGAAGAACCGTCTTTTTTGCTGTTATCTTGGGGTCGGCAGGCTTCACTTTATTGGGGCTTGGCTATTACCGGTGGGTATATATTTGTTTTTTGGCCTTGATCTTTTCCATTTTCCAGGGAATACATAAAATTTCCGGGAACATGCAAAATGCGGCAAGAAACCGTATTATTGTAGCTTGGCATGATGGCAGTTTGCAATGGCTGAAAGTAGGCATCGCTTATTTATTTGTAGTCTTTTTCCTGGCAAAAGCCGAAATCGTTCTATGCGCCTTTGCCTTGTCCACTATCTTCATTGTAATTTCACAGATCTACTTTCTTAAACGAGATATACTCACACCGCGAAGCTATTCATCTTCTGTTTCCCAGTCCTCGAAAGTTAATTACTGGATCAAGTCCATATCGATATACTCGTGGCCGTTTATCATTTGGGGCGTTTTTACCTGGGGGCAGACATACGGCGACAAATGGCTGCTGGATGCCACCATGAGCAGTTATTCGGTCGGGCTTTATGCCGTATTATACAAAATTGGATTTCAACCGGCTATACTTTTATCGCGCTTAAGCAATCGCATATTGGCGCCTATTATTTTTGCGCGGGTTGGCGATTTCAGCGACCGTAAAAAAGTGCAAAACACCTTCCGGTACCATCTGATGGTAGTAGGGCTTATACTGGTTGTGACAATAATTGCAAGCGGAGTCACGTATTTTTTGAGTGGCTTTATTTTTGATTTAGTGGTTTCTCCTAAATACCGAAGTGTGCATTCATACTTATGGCTTATGGTACTTGCCGGCGGCATTTATGCTACCGCGGAAATAGGTGTTCTTAACCTCATGGCCAGTTTTGATACCCGTAAGTTACTTTTTCCAAAAATTACTGGCTCCGTCTTTGCCGTTGCCGCCTATTATATCGGAGCTTATTTTTATGGCATATATGGACTCGTTTTGGCTAATTTAATTTACACGCTCGTTTATTTATCGATAATATCAGCGCTTGTTTACTACAATTATGAATCTACTACATAAGGCAACGAGAAAAGCGAAACTTTTTTACCAGGATTATGTTGCGTATCATTTTTATGATAAATGTAGGATTCGTCCGGATGATGTGATTATCGGCTCGTATCAGAAGTCGGGGCGGACGTGGGTTCGATTTTTTTTCGGCTCA
>DASQZL010000072.1:0-6695 GCA_035638715.1 Balneolaceae bacterium | reverse complement strand
TTTTTTGATCTTCACTCGTTTTTAAAGCGGGCTCATGTAATTTCATATAAATTCTACACAGCAAACACTTATTAGGTTTAGCCTGCAGAAAATTATAAGATTTTTTCTCAAACTCATGTTAATTTGGGGGTTATTAAAATCGGATTGCAAAAGCATTTAAACCGAACATAGAAATTAAGCAATGTTTTATAAAACTTTCTTGAATACCCGCCTTGGCAAATTTTCATTTCCTTCCCAGACTTCATTAATCATCAGATCGGCTTTAGTTGGATTTCTTTTTATCTTCATCCTCAGCTCGTGCAGCAAGACTCAGCATACCCGTACCACTCATAAAAACGGAGAATGGATAGGGACCTGGGATGCCCCGCAACAGCTTGTGGAACCGCGGAATATGCCACCCGAGCCGGGATTAAGCCATAACACGATTCGCCAGCTCGTCCATGTTTCACTGGGCGGTGACTCGCTGCGCCTTCATTTTTCCAATAAATTCGGCACTACGCCTGTCACGCTCAAGGCTGTACATATTGCCGTTCCGGTCGCCGCTGACAGCAGTGCCATTTTACCAGCTACCGACAAGGCCCTGACCTTCGATGGGAAACCGGGCATTACTATCCCACCGGATTCTGCAGTGATATCCGATCCTTTTCATTTCGCTTTGAAACCTCTGAGCAATGTGGCCATTACCATTTATTATGGCAAAACCACTCCGAATTTAACGGGACATCCGGGATCTCGCTCCACTTCTTACCTTGTGACCGGCAACAAGGTTTCCCAAACAAGTTTTTCCGATGCTGTAAAAACCAATCACTGGTACACTATCGCCGGGATCGATGTTGTAGCCCCTGATTCTGCTGCCAGCGTGGTTGTGCTGGGTAATTCGATTACCGACGGACATGCTTCGGGCACGAACAAAAATGCCCGCTGGACGGATGATCTTGCTCGTCGTTTGCAAGCCAATCCCGCTACCAAAGAAGTATCGGTTCTGAATGAAGGCCTCGGTGGAAATTGCGTCCTTCACGACGGTTGCCTGGGCCCGCCGGCGGTGCGTCGATTCAAGCGTGATGTGATCGATCACCCAAAAGTGAAGTGGCTTATTGTTCTGGAGGGCATCAATGACATTGGCACCTCACACGGGCCTAAAAACGCCGCAATAATAGCAGACCGTCTGATCGATGCTTACAAATGGATGATCAATACAGCCCACGCACATCATATCAAAGTGTACGGAGCGACGATGACACCCTTTGCCGGTTCATTTTATGACAAGCCCGGTCATATAGCGGCCTGGAAAAAAGTAAACAAATGGATTCGAAATAGTGGTCGTTTCGATGCTGTTATTGATTTCGACAAGGCCATGCGTGATCCGAAGCATCCGCTGCATCTCATCCCCAAAGGAGATTCAGGCGGGCACCTGCATCCCGATTCGCTGGGATACGCGATGATGGCAAAGTCCATCAACCTAAAACTTTTTCAATAAATCCGGATTTAGCCAAAAGAATGGTTAATAATTTCCGCTAAGAAAATAATAAAAAGACTTCACGAATTTACCTTGGTAAGTGGAAAATTTTATATAAATAAAAGGCCCAATGTAGTTCAAACATTGCATGCATTACTAAATCCAGGCATTGATTAGATCTCTAAATTGGCAACTTGATCGAATGTATCCCCAAAATTTACGGTCTGTCATCATACTTTAAACGGCAGATAACCCAATAGAAATCCATAATAAATAGATTAGAAAAATAAACATGAAAAAGAAAAGTCTTCTTTTAGTTTTTTTGGCAATGGCACTGGTATTATCTGTCGCCCTGATGATGGCAATGACCAAGCCAGGAAATAATAATAATAACAATAATATCCCGTCCAGACCGGAAGGTCCCTGTGATATCTATGCCGCTGCAGGCACTCCGTGTGTGGCTGCCCACAGTACCACACGGGCCTTGTATAAGTCATATAACGGGCCGCTCTACCAGGTAATGCGTAAGTCTGACGGAAAGACCTTAAATATTGGAGTCGTTCAACCCAGCAAAGGCGATCCGGGAGGATATGCCGATGCCGCAGCACAGGACTCGTTCTGTGCCAATACATCCTGCTGGATCACTAAAATTTACGACCAGTCAGGTCATGGCAACGACCTCCATCAGGCACCCCGCGGCAATTTTAGTGGCCCTGCTATGGGCGGATCTAATAACCTTCCGATTGCAGATATGGCCCCTGTTACTATTATGGGACACAAAGTATATGGCGTCTTCATCGAACCCGGCATGGGATTACGCCGGGATGATCCAAAAGGGACGGCGGTTGACGACCAGGCCGAAGGTCAGTATTGGGTTATTAACGGTCATCACTTCAATAATGGTTGCTGCTTCGATTATGGGAACGGAGAGATCGACAGTCACGACGACGGCGATGGTACTATGGAAGCCACCTACTACGGCAACGCCAATTATTGGTATCATGGGAAGGCGCCCGGCCCGTGGGTTATGACCGACCAGGAGAATAATCTTGTAGGTTGTGTTAACCCTTCGCCAACTAATAAGTACTGTTCGGACTTGCCGAGTATCCCCTGGCGTTTTGTAACCGCAATGGCTGATGGCAAACCGCACCACTGGAGATCTATGGGGGGAGACGCACAGCATGGCAAGCTACAGACGATGTTCGACGGACCTCGTATAATCAATAAAAATAGCAGCTACGATCCGATGCGCAAACAGGGAGCAATCCTGTTGGGCAACGGCGGTGACAACAGCAACGGTTCGCAAGGTACTTTCTACGAAGGTGCAATGACAGCTGCAGGCACTTACCCATCCAAAAAAACCGAGCAGAAAATTCAGGCCAATATTGTAGCGGCCGGCTACGATGTACAACCGCTGAGCCTGGCACCGGCGAATGAAACGGCCACCCCTCCGGGACTCCAGACCTTTTCCCCACAGTCTTCGCATAATACTACGGTGACATTTACAAATACCACGGGAGCAACATTGAAAGACGTAACATTGAAAGTTTCCGTGCCCGAAGGGTGGAAATCCGAGGTTTTAAATTCAAATAAGACATCGAAAAAAATCACTGAAACAATTGCACCCGATGCAAGCGTGAACGCAACTTTCACGATCACCTCCGGCTCAAAGTCATACAACGGCGATCTGGTCGGTCATGCCTCGTGGACGAACTCAGATGGTAAGAAACAATCTGTTACAACGACTGAGAAAGTGCGCAACGTTGCCCCGGTCAAGATTAACGAATTTCGTGTTAACAACGGTTCTACCAACAACTTGACAGATTCTTTCATCGAACTCTATAATGCCGGGAACAGTGCCGTCGATATCTCAAACTGGTCCCTCACTCAACGACCAACTCAATTGCCAATCTTTTCATCCGTTAAAATTCCTTCCGGGACCAAGCTTGCTGCAAAGGGTTTCTATTTGTTGGGATTATCTAATTCGGGGTTGGCGGTACCCGCTAAAAAGGGACAATCGACCCTCTTCGTTAGAAATGTTAACGGTATGTCGGCTGGCGATAAAGTTGTAATCGGCAAAGGCTCAAATAAAGAAGTTCGTAAAATTACTCATGTTGGTACGGCCGCTGGTCTTGTACGTCCTAAATCTTCTTCACATAGAAGACCTCCGATAGCACCCGGCACTCCTACAACGGTATGGCAACCTCTTCCTAACGGACCTGTAATCACGATGCCGGCAGGTTCAAACAACATCCCCGTTAAAAACACAAATGGTTTCAAAGTCGGCCAGAAGATCGCCATTGGATACGGCGCACATTATCCCTATGTCGGTCAATCTACTGAAAAGTATGAGGTTGTCACTGTTACCAAAGTCGGTAAACCGGGCACACAAGCCTATTTGTCGGCAGACGCAAAAGCCGGTGATACGAATATTAAAGTGTCATCCGTCAAAAATATATCAGCCGGTGATAAAATCAGGCTGGATATTGACAGTAAAGGCCATGGTAGCGAGACCGTGACCGTGAAACATGTTGGTACGGCGTCTACTCGCAGCACCTTTAATGGTCCTATAAAAAATAAAAAGGATCTGGGTACGGGACTTGACCTGGTCAAACCGTTGAAATACAATCATTCGTCCAATTTGCCTTTCAGCGACCGGGGAACAGGAATCAGCTTTAAACCGGCAACAAAATTCTCTCACTCGAGCAATGAGCCTGTTTTACCCCTCGGTACAGGTATAAAGCTCGCCCGCCCTCTGGCCAACAACCATCCGATTAATGCAGTTGTTCGTGATCAAAAAGTGAAGGCTGCGGGTTATCAGGGAACACCGGCACCTGATGAATGGTATGGAGGTCCGGCGCTCTCTCCCCGAGCCGGCAGTATTGTATTGCGTAATGCCTCGGGGGATGTCGTGGACGGTCTTAATTACGGTAGAATTGTCGACCCATGGCTTGCCGAAGGCTACCAGGGGGCTTCCGGAACAGGGGCCAATGGATGCTTCGCGCCGTCACCCAGTGCGAGGAGGGGCTTCAGGTATCGTTCTTCCTCCACTCAACCCGATTTAAGTGCTGGTCGTTACCCGGACGGCAAAGATAACGACAGCAACTGTCGGGATTTCCATGTACAGAATACGACCGTCATGTCAGCTCCGTCAACAGTTGGTTCAAAAAATATCAAAGTCAGCAGTGTAAAAGGTTTTAGCCTTGGTGAGAGAGTTAAAATTGGTACGGGCACGAAAAGTGAGACCGCTACTATCGCCATTATTGGTACGGCGGGAGGCACCAAAGCGGGCAGCGCTATCAAGTCAGGAACCAGCGTCATCCCCGTTTACAATCTGGCCGGATTTAAAAAAGGCCAGACTATTACTATAGGAAAAGGTTCAGACCGGGAGAAGGCGGTAATCGCTTCGCTCGCCTATGGTCGCCATCGCAATGGCAACCGCAAAACGCCGGTCGACTCAATAAAGGTGGCTTCACCACTAACTAAAGCGCATGCTTCCGGTGCACTAATTTCAGGCAGCGGTATTACCTTCTCGAAACCGTTGAAAAAGGCACATGATAGCGGAGTGCAGGTCACCAGTAATGTTCCCACACCAGGTGCACCGAATCAATATTTCGGTAAACAATAGTCAGAATGTCTGTTTGATACTCCGCGATTATCAGCGATCTGAAATCGCGGGGTATTCTACTTCGAGATGGGATCACCTGAGTATACCTAAACTTAAACCGGCGTTATATGCGGGACTAAGTTGATACAAATTCAAAGGTTGATTAATCAATTTTATGCCGAAAAAATAGAAACCTTAACAAAACCCAATATCCAAGAGGAGGATTATGAAAAAATCATTTCTACTTCTGTTACTGTTGTTGCCGTTAACGGCGGCCGCACAAAAGGCAAGCATCACAATCGATACGGCACGGGTTGTCGGCCATATCAATCCCAATATTTATGGTGTCTTCATGGAACCGATCGGGGGTTCAAGGAACGGACGAAATTTTAACACGGTTTACGGTACGCTGTACAATCCCGGTTCAAAATATGCAAACAAAGACGGTTTTGATACCCGCTATATTGATGCAGCAAAAGAACTGAAGGTAACCAATATGCGTTGGCCCGGAGGCAACCACACGGCCGACTATCACTGGATGAATGGCATCGGTCCCAAAAACAAGCGCCCTGTGCTTAAAGAACTTGCCTGGGGCTATATCGACAGTAATCAGGTCGGAACGGATGAATGGGTGGAACTGAACAAAGCTATCGGCTCAAAAAATGTGGTTTGTATCAACGCAGGGACCGGTACCCTCGATGAGGCGGCTCACTGGGTGGAATACTGTAACCTGCCGCCGGATAGCTACTATCCGAATCTGCGTGCCAAGTATGGACACCCGAAGCCATACGATATCAAGCTTTGGGATCTTGGCAATGAAGTTGACGGTTCACCCTGGATTATCGGACACAAAACGGCAAAGGATTACGTCAAGTTCGCGAGAGAAGCAGCGAAAATCATGAAGGATGCCGAGGGAAATGACAGTCTAAAGTTTGTTATCAGCGGCTCCGCCTACTATACGCCCAGTGGAAAATGGGTTGATTGGAACCGGAAAGTGATCACGGGTCTCAGAAACATCGCCTCCTATGTTTCGATTCATGGGTACTGGTTAAAATCGAAGGACTATTATACTTACATTGGCCAGGGTGCAAAGGACATAGAACGCAAGATCACTACAACAGCAAACGTCATTTCGACCGTCCGTTCAAAATATATGATGTCGAAACCAATCTATATCTCATTTGACGAGTGGGGAGCGTTTGGCAAAGGACTGCTCCCTACCCTGGCCATGGCGGAGTACTTCAACGCGTTTATCCGCCATGCCAACGTGGTAAAGATGGCAAACTACACGATGATGACTTCGCTTCTTTCACGTGACCAACATGGGCATCTGTATAAAGCTCCGAACTTTTATACGTTCAAACTGTTTTCGAATAACTGCCGGGGCACGTCTCTTAAACCACTGGTGAAGAGTGATACCTTCAGTACGAGCGACTACTATCAAAACATTCCGTATCTCGATGTTTCGTCTACATATAATAAAAAAACGAATTCACTGGTCATCAATGTCGTCAATCGTCATAAGAAAAAAGCTGTGACTACAGATATCAAAAGCAACTCGGGCGATTTTGCCGGAACAGCTTCGGTGACGACTATCAATAGCAATAATATTAAGGCTTCTTACACCTACGC
>DASQZL010000071.1:0-3882 GCA_035638715.1 Balneolaceae bacterium | reverse complement strand
TAAAAGCTGCTTGCATGCGTTCCCCCGGATTCTCACCTGTTCGCAGGTACTTCGTATAATATGGATCAGGCCATAAATCTTTTTCCTCAATGTCTGAGATTTTTCTCATGCAGAAATTTTGAGTCATGGTTATTATTAGTCTTTATAAATCCGTTGCGTTCTATCGCTGAGAGTGCGATCAAAGAGGGCATATGTTTTCATCGCCATCAGGTGATCAGTATGGCAGAACCCTGGTCGGAATTAATTACAAAACTATATATAAATGATTACATGACAAGATTTTTTCTTACCTCAAAACAAAATATAATTTTATGGTATTGGGCAAAATTGAACTTGCTACATGTTGGTAGACAATCAGTTAGCCTGGATTATTCACGAGTAGGTGAAAAATAATACGTTCAATTATTGATAATATTTTGTTTGTGCGAAATTACGTGTAGCCCAAATTTGGAGGTGGGTGAATGCGCTGCGAAATTTGCTGGTGGACTGCATTAAAATTATTATAATAAAGAAAACAGTTTATAACAGGTAAGATATGATTTTTCAGATGCGTCAAAGAAGGTAAAAAAAAATTAAATAGGGAGGCTTTGAAAAACCAAAAATGTCATCCTGAAACAAGTTCAGAATGATATAAATGGGTGGTATTTCAAAGCCTTCAATAAGTTTTGAATGATGGAATTGCAAACAATACACGAATGGCTGATGGGGCTTTCAGCCGACTATAACGTTAATCCATATATTTTTGCAGCGATCTATGTGGGGGCCATTCCTTTCTTCACTGCTTCGGTGGCCTGGATTGTCCGCAACAAGAAGAGTCAAAAACCGATCACACTGCCGGTCCTGTCAACCGGGCTTTGCATGTCGTCTGCCTATATCTACCTGATGATTGCGGGAGAAGGTGTGCCTGTTTGGGTTTACGTTCTAATTGTCGGCTTATTGGGTTACGGTATTTACTCAACATTCAGAAAAGTCAAGCAAAAAGGCAACAAACATTGAGATATGAAGTACGAGTATGATTTGATGGTAATTGGGGGAGGGGCTGCCGGACTTACAGCCGCCGGGATGGGAGCAAACATTGGTGCCAAAACACTCATGGTGGAAGCCAATAAGCTGGGTGGTGACTGTACGTGGACGGGATGCATCCCCAGCAAGACGCTTCTGCATGCCTCCAAGATGGCTTTTACTGCGAAACAAGCCGAAGCTTTTGGGCAGGTGACTGAAAAACCAATAGACTTTTCTTCTGTGATGGAACATGTACGCAATAAACGGGAAGAAATATATAAGGAAGCGGACGATCCACAAATTTATCGTGATATAGGCATTGATATCCAGTTTGGACAGGCCCGTTTTTTGGATCCGCATACTGTTGCTATAGAAAAGGACGGGGGCATTGAGGATATTTCCTCCCGCTATAACATTATCGCTACAGGCAGTAAGGCGATGGTACCTCCAATACCGGGCCTGGATGAGGCTTCGTACTATACCAACGAAACGATTTTTGAATTGGAAGAACAGCCACAGCAGCTCGCGATTATCGGAGCAGGACCGATTGGCATGGAGATGGCCCAGGCTTTCCAGCGTCTGGGCACACAGGTGACCGTGTTTGATATGCTGCCTCGCATCCTCTCCAACGATGACCAGGAGCTGGCTGGGATGCTTCAAGCCCGCCTGGAGGGCGAGGGGATGGATTTTAATTTTTCGGCTTCGGTTAAGAAGGTAACTCAATCGGGCGATGGGAGTATTCAAATAACAACTGAAATTGAAGGCAGGCAACAAGAATGGACTGGAGATGCCCTGTTAGTTGCCACCGGCCGGGCAGCCAATTACAAAAATCTTGACCTTGACAAGGCTGGGGTCGAATTTACAAAGAAAGGAATTACGGTCGATGACCGGTGTCGTACGAACCACAAACATATTTATGCCGCAGGGGATGTTACGGGTCGATACCAGTTTACGCACATGTCCGAGCATATGGCCAAGGTGGCAGCTACCAACGCCCTGCTTAAAATACCGATGAAAATCGATGCGAAAAACGTTCCAAGGTGCACCTACACCGATCCCGAATTGGCACACGTCGGATCTACGGAACAACAGTTACAGGATAAGGGCACCTCGTATGAAGTCTATCGATTCCCCTACGACAAAGTGGACCGAGCGCTGACCGACGACGCTACGGACGGGATGATCAAAATATTTGCAAAAAAATGGAATGGCAAAATTCTTGGGGCTACCATCTATGGCAAGCATGCCGGTGACCTAATCAGTGAATACGCCCTGGCCATGCGCAACGGTGTAACGCTCCGGAATATAGCTGATACCATTCATCCCTATCCGACCTATGGCTTGGGCCTTCGCCGGGCAGCGGATCAATGGTATGTCAAAAATCAATCGGAATGGCAGATTAAGCTCATTAAAAAAATCTTTGGCTACCGCGGAACGGTTCCCGACTTGAGTGATGAGGAACGGATTATTTAGCTGTAATAGCTAATGTTGGGAGAGATAGAAAAGTATTAGGCAACATTTTTCATGGCCTCTAATAAGGCCTCATATTCTTCACGGCAATCCCGGCAGTGTTTCAGATGATCTTCAACAAGGGGCATAGCTTCTTCAGGCGATTTACCTTCCAGTTTCATCTGTGCAAATGTATCAAGTTGATCAAAACAGTCGTCGCACCCAATTTCATCAGGGTGTGATTTCGTGACTGCTTGAACAAGTTTTTTTAATATTTTTTTAGTCAGTTCCATAATATATTACTTAATATAACAACCATAGATGAGCTTAGGTTAGAAATTCTTACAGGCGATTAAGTAAATCGTCAGGATTAATACCTTCTACTTCCAGTTTGTTTTTAATTTTTAACCGGGCATCGTGCACCAACTTATAGAGCGCGTTTCTATTTGTAGCCATTTGCTTTGCTACAACAGTAATCGATAAACCCTGAATCATCAACGCATTCATGGCCTGTTTTTGTTTGTCAGTAAGTTCTTCGTTAATGATCTTTAGTACCTTTTGCAGGGCCAGTTGTTCATGCGTAGCCTGCTCGGGATCCGGCAAATCGCTTGCAAATGTGAGGGAAGTCAATTCGTCGCGGCCACCTTCCCCGGGATGTTTGAAATCTTCCAGTGACGAATCATCGTATCGTTTTAGCCTAAGTTCCGTCAACCCTTCTCTCACAGCTATCTTCATTGCCCACGTCAACAGTTTACTTTCACCGCGGAAAGAGTCGATATTATCCAGGATTTTCAATAAAGCATCCTGGGCTACATCTTCGACAAACTGATCTAATTCCCGATCGACATATTTATAAAGGGCTGGCTTCAGTCCCTGAATAAGTTTGCTCCTGAGCAAGGCAACCGCTCGCTCATCTACCGGTTGGGACAAGGCTTCAATCCATTCCTCATTTGTTTGGTAAGAGGATTCTTTTGTAAATCGTCTTTTAAACCAATCTAACATGTTATTCTATTAACCGGCAGCTTAATTCATTGCTGTCTTTGTTGATGGACCAAGGTAATACTAAAGGATTAAATTATATTTTAAAAATTATTATTAGTGATGAAAAGTAAGAGAATCGAATTTATCGGAAGTCAAATTGTAAACCTTTCGGCAAGAATAGATGAGCCGGATAATGGGAAAACAAAGGGAAAAGTTCTATTTGCCCATTGTTTCACCTGCAGTAAGAATCTGCGGGCCGTAGGCCTTATCAGTCGTGCTTTGACAGAACACGGTATGGGCGTTTTTCGCTTTGATTTTACCGGCCTGGGCGAAAGTAAAGGGGATTTTTCTAACACTAATTTTTCATCCAATATCGAGGATCTGCAAGCGGCATCCAAATATATGGAGCAGGAGTGGACTCCTCCCAGAATGCTGATTGGTCACTCGCTG
>DASQZL010000070.1:0-7041 GCA_035638715.1 Balneolaceae bacterium | reverse complement strand
ACGAATGAGTTTGCCTTCATCTGCGGACGCGGGTGCGGGTTTTTGGCTGTTGGTTTGGGAGCAGGTTTAAAAGAGGCCGTCGGCAAATAGATATGATGGTTTTCTGTATCAAGCGTGTTGGTCCGCGCTCCCTCCTGCGTTTTAAAATTACCAAGTACTTTAAACGTACGGGGATTCACTTCCTGCACAACCGTCAGTGTTCCGACGCCGTTGGAGCTGTAGGCCCGTTTAAGTGCAGGATCATAGGAGGCCCCGTCAACGTGTCCACCAATGGGAAGCGTTGCGATGACCTTGCCTTTTTGAGCATTCGAAACAATCATTTTCTTGTTGTGACACACGCTGAACAGCAGGTTATGCTGCTTGTCAATAGCCAGCCCGCTTGGGCCATCGCCGGGGGCAATAGACCATTTGTTGACTATTTTCATGCTTTTGGGATTAATTTCCACGATCTCGCTTTTGCTTTCAATATTATCGAAAATATGTCCCTGCCCGTCCGAGACAGCAAATTCAGGATCACCCGGCAGTTTTATAGTACCGAGGACTTTATTCGTCTTGGCGTTGATGACGGTGGAATTATCCGAACGGCCGTTGAAGGTAAACACCCGCTGCGTATAAGGATCATATAAAATACAATCGGGATCTTTGCCGGTTACGTGGATTTTTGCCTCAACTTTAAGTGTATTTTGGTTGAAAACGGTGACCGTGGCATCGCCACCGTCACTGATAAATCCTTTATTCAATTTAGGCGCCAGGGCTATTCCATGTACCCCTTTTGTATGAGGGATTGTACCGATGAGAGTTCCGGTATTAGCATTCACTACTTGAACTTGCGTTCCGTGTGATACATACAGATGACTTGTTTTCGGGTTTATATGAAGATAATCCCACCAGGAGTTGCCCGGAAGATGAATTTTGTTAACAACTTTGTATGAAGGTGAAGACTGGGCATGAATTTTCATTTTTGGAGAGAAAAGCAGCAGACCGATAACCAGGAAGGCTAATTTATTCATTTTTTGTAATTTGATATTAAGTTTTTTGCCGCTTCTCGAATACGTAATAGATCTAAAAATGTTTCAAATCCTGTCGGGGAATGCATATTAAAATATGTAAAAAATTGAAGCGGGCGTTCAAAAAGTACAGTCAGAAGATTCAACTCATATCGATTGTTGCGTTATTGATCTGTTGGGGAGGTCGGACGACTCCTAAAACGTCATTCACATTTCCTGAAGTTGCCCTGAAAATGACCTCAAAAATGTATGAAATATCGGAACGATAACCGCCCTCAACTTGGTTTCCTCACGCTATGATTTCAAACAAACGAAAAGCGACACATATTTTCAGCGATAAAGAGCGTAGCAAGCAATCTCCGATAACCGTAAAATTCCGATCGGCGCGCAGCAACCTGCACCGCCGGCAACGGGGAACCAAGCCCACTGTTTAGGCTGAACGGCACCGCCCGGTAGCCTAAACAAAAATTTTGCGCTCTTTAGCCTTCCTTTTTGATTTGATCCCTCCTTTAAAACCGGTTTCAATTATCTCGTCAGCACGGCAATAGAGCTTGTCTCGAATCCACATTAAATGGCATGGCACAAATGAATAATCCTTATCAAATATCACCGATGGTGGCTCTTACCCTGAAAAGGCGGCAAAATTGCGCCGGATGGTGAGCCGGATCAATCCATAGGCAAATATTAGCAGCCCGAGCAAAACGATTATAAAGTAGCTCCAGCCCAACTCCGACAGGGCCGTGCCGGTCAAGGTACCGATCACACTCGATCCCACATAATAAAAGAGCCAATACAAGCTGGTGGCCGTGCTTTTTCCGCTTGCAGCATGCTGCGAAACAATCCGGCTGGCGGTTGTGTGAGCACCGAAAAAGCTAAAGGTTAGCACACCCAGACCAACAACAAAGAGCCACAATTTTCCCCACAGAAGTGCAAGCACGCCGATGATAAATGCATTAAGCAACAATCGAAGAATCACAGAAGAGTTTGCTTTATCGGCCCATCGTCCGGTTAACAGGGACCCGGCTATTCCCGTGATGTACATCACAAATACGAATGCAATAATATAATGCGGTAACGAGAATGGAGGGCCGGCCAGTCGAAAACTTACGTAATTGTAGACGCTCACAAAAACACCCATAATAATAGCGGCGATGCCGTACATACTCAGCAGCAACGGATCGCGCAAAAAAGAGGCCATTTGTTTCAATTTAAAAGAAACCTGCACAGGATTCGATTCAAAGGTTTGCCCTTCAGGAAGCATTTGGCTAAAAAGTAGCGCCAGCAACAAGCCCACGATCCCTACAATAACGGTCGTCCAGCGCCAGCCGAGCCAACCATTAGCCAATCCGGCAAAAACACGACCGGCCATTCCTCCTGCGATGTTACCGCTCATATACAAACTGATGGCTATACTTACGGCCGCAGGCTTCAACTCTTCAGCAATATAAGCAAGCGCTACGGCTGAAATGCTTGAGATAGCGATCCCTTTGGCAAAGTTAAGTAGTACAAGTAACCAAAAGGCAGGAACTACAGCAGAAACGAGCGTCAGCACAGACGTACTCAGCATTCCGGTCACCATAAGCGTTTTGCGAGGCAGTGAATCGGCTTTGAATGCAAAAATGAAAAGTCCGACAGCCATACCGGCAGTACCCATCGTAACGGCAAGGCTGCTTACGGCCGGAGTGAGCGAAAAAATGCGTCCCAGATCAGGCAACAACGGTTGGAAAAAATACAGCTGTGCAAATAATGAAAGCCCGCTCAGCATTAATGCCGTGCGGATGCGTTTATATCTCGTTGTTCCTTTTTTAGCCCTGCTTTCCGTTGTATCTAAATCTGCCATTCTGTTTTTTTAGCCGGAAAAATATGAGAATGCGTTACTGCCGGAAACAGTTTCAACAAAACCTGAATTATGATTGATAGTTCCGAACTCCGCAAAGATAGCCCGAATGGCAAACGGCATTCTTCGTCAGGATTCACTGCTCAAACCTGCAAAAAATTCCCTGAATACCATTCAGACATCCGAAAATGAAATAGCCTTTCGGCCTAACCGCAAAATCACTTTACTTCTGAAATCTTCTCGACAATAGAACCGACCATTCCGTAATCTTTGGCTTCCTCAGCCGTCATCCAGTAATTACGCTCGGTGTCTTCACGAACCTTTTCCAGTGGTTGCCCCGTAGCATCGGCAAATATTTTATTCAGTCGCTCGCGCATTTTCACTATTTCTTCGGCTTCAATGGCAATATCCGTTCCGCTTCCCTGAACGCCGCCGGTGGGCTGGTGCAACAAAAAGCGCGTGTTGGGCAGGCAATAGCGATTTTCAAGCGGTGATGCAACATAAATAAGCGCACCGGCACTGGCTACCCAGCCGTTGCCCACCATGCGCACCGGTGCATCAATAAACTGAATAACGTCGTGAATGGAATCACCGGACTCTACATGCCCCCCCTGCGAGTGAATAAACATAGTAATCGGTTTTTTCGATTCCGAAGCCAGAGCCAATAGCTGTGAAGTTACGTTACCGACTAAATCCTGCGTAATGCCACCGTTTATTATAACAATGCGTGATTTAAAAAGGCGGTCGGAGATTGCCTGCTTGGCGGATGAATTGTTTTTGTCTTTCATAAATCTTAGTTGCTTTGATTAGTGATGCAAAATATAAAGTACCGTTTAGAAAGTATGACAAAATACTCCTCAATATCAATGCAAAAATTTTCGAATGGTGAGACATGGAATATCAGTTAAGTTAAAAAATTTGGCTCATCGGTATTCTAACCCGGCTACCAGAATTGGTAGTTAGGCAGCCGAAAGTAAATGCAAAGTTGGACCCGCTGATGAATAACTTGAATCATAGCATGGGAAATGCTTTCATAAGTTGTCATTTCATCAACGACCTGAATTTACTTTTCCAATGTTAATTTTTCCGAATAAGCTTCAACTGCCCATTCCAATGTATTTTTCTCACTTTAAATGGGTTTTTCACCGCCCCGGAAATTCTTAAAGCAGTTGAATTTGGCAGACTCGTCTCTGTAAAATGAGTCCCTCGTTATTGAACATTGTAGCAACCCATGCTGGATTTTTAAATGAACGAACAGATTTTTAAAATTTGCTTGCTATTTATGCCCTTCGTCAAATTCTTTTGAGGCCTTTGCAGAACCCATGTGTCATTTTGATCCCAAATGCTTTCAGTAGGGGAATGCCGACAGTAGTTGGCACAAACGCTCAAGCGATCATACCATTTATCGCTGTTGAAAAGGGATTATCATAGACCACATTTGAGATTGCTCGTCTCCCGACGGCTGTCGGTATCCCCGGAATGACCAAATCTCTGGTATTGTGCCCAAGGCATGCCTGTGGCGCAAAGCTCCCTTTTTTATAATAAAAGAAGGATTTCCAAAGTTTTAAAATTTGTTCTCATAAATGTCAAAGCTTCTAAATCAAGGTAGTATAAGTCGCGTGAATTTTCTACCTTTAAAATAAGAGATAAATGCTCCGGTTAACCGCTTTTTGCAGAAAATGCAAACATATCTGTCTACCAGAAGTAAAAATTTTAAATGTTAAAAAACTATTCACCCAAAATATAGCTATAGATACTGCTTAACGTACTTTTCAACAAGTAAAACAATTGAGGTAAGCTATGATTACACAAGAAACCATTTTATCGCTGCTGGAACAATCGCGAGACCCAAGCATTTCAATCTATTTACCCACACATATAAAAGGGGAGGAAGTTCAGCAAGATCCGATTCGATTTAAGAATTTATTAAAAAGAGCAGAGAAGCAACTTAAAGCGCGGGAGGTTGAGGATGCAAAAATTAAAAAACTACTTAAAGAACCACGAAAATTATTAGATCAACCGCTGTTCTGGCAACATAACGACCGGGGGCTGGCTGTTTTTATCACAGACAAATCATTCGAGTATTATCGGGTCCCTCTGGATTTTAAAGAGCAGGTTATGGTTGAGGATCATTTTCTCATTACCCCGTTGCTGCCAATGACTACCCTCGAAGGCACTTATTGTATACTCGCCCTCAGCCAAAAAAATACACGGCTGCTAAGATGCACACGGGAATCCGTCAGACCGATTGAATTCGAAGAGGCCCCCACCAGCCTGGAAGAATTCCTGAAATATGACGTAGTGGAAAAACACCTGCAACATCACTCCGGACGGGGCAAGGGGCGCTCAATCTTTCACGGACAGGGAGGTGCAGGAGATGTTAAGACAGAGATTATTCTGAATTATTTGAAAACCATTGAAAATGAAGTTACAGCTATTTTACGCAAGCGAAATGATCCGCTCATCCTGGCCGGGGTCGAAAAAGCGGTTGCCGAATATCGCATTGCCAATCATTATAGCCGGTTGATGGATGAGGCTATTATTTCAAACCCTGATCCGCTTAGTGATAGTGAAATCAGAAACCGGGGATGGGAAATTATTAAGTCGCATTTCCTAAAAGAGATGTATGATGATATACAGCGTTTTGCCGATTTAACGGGCACCGACAAGCAGTCTGATAATCTCTCCAAAGTGGTGGAAGCATCATACTACGGAAAAGTGGATTCATTGTTTGTACCGGTAGGCGAACAGAGCTGGGGCTGGTTTGATCCCGATCGCGATACGGTTCACCACAGCAGTGAGCAGCAAAATGGAGAGCACGATCTGATTAATATGGCAGCTATTAAAACGCTGATGCAGGGAGGCGATGTCTATGCCTTAAATAAAGAGGATATGCCGCAAAAAAAATCTATCGCGGCTATTTTTCGCTATGCATGATAAAAAAGTGCCAAACTTGTGACCATTATTTTAAGCTTTAGGAAACTGTTAACGGTTTCCTAAAGCCTTTTTAATAAACTTGTTGTTACTGGACTTTATTCGTCCCTTGTTGGTCTGTTGGAGACATATCCGAATTCCAGATATCACGGAACATGCGCCAGGACCCTCCTTCTTTCTTCCAGTATACCATATAGCTTCCCTGATCGGTCGGCTGGCCGTTTCCGACAAATAATTTATAAGTTCCGGTTTCTACGGCTGTTGAATCACTGTCAACAAAAACTTCATTGCTATTCAACTGAATTTTTGACAATCCCATATTTTTTGTCTGAATAAGAAATTTTTTTATCTGCCCACGTCCTTTTATCGGAGGTGAATTGGGAGGTATTATCCAGCCATCTTTGGTATATACCTGGGCAAAGCGGGTGGTATCCTCTTTCTGAAAACCGCTCATAAACTGCTCATTTTTTGCTTTTATGCTGTCTGTAACATTTTGATCAGCTACTGCTGCATTCCTCATTCTACTGGATTTGGTTTTGCAGCCTGTCTCCCCGGCAAACAATGCCAGACCCACCACTGCTATGATGATTAGCCTTTTCATAATCCCTTTTATCTGTTAAAGAATGTGAATAATTATATTGATTTTCATTGATGACGTTCAAATCATAATATCCTAAATTCTGTAAAGATGAAACTTAATTCTCAGCCTTTTCACCTATTCCTTAAGGGCAACCTGCCAGCTCACCTGATGCCGCCAAAAGCAGCAAAACAATTATTTTTGTGAAGTATTTCTACCGTTTCAAACCCGACAGACTTCAATAGGTCTAATTGATACATCAGAGGCTTGGGCGAGTCTTCTTTTTTGATATAACGAAATACTTTGTCGCGGTATGCTTTTCCCCTCAGCCCGGTTAAATATTCTCCATAACGATTCCACATTATGTGCTGAATATCGGCATGGCTGTGCTTAATCAAGTCGGAAATCCAGAGAGAGCCACCCGGCTTTAAACTCCGGAAGAGCTTGCTAAACACCTGCTCCCATTGCTCATCGCTGCGCAGGTGATGCAGCACGGCCGCTGCGGTAATGACATCAAAAGTTTTTTCCTCAAGTTTCAGCGCCCTGATATCAGATTGGATAATTTTAATATTCCCGGTGGTTGCATTTTCCGTGCGCTCTTTCGCTTTTTCAAGCATCGGTTGACTGAGATCAACCAGTGTTGCATCAGCCTGCGGAAATTTTTCAAGTATTTTAAGGGTATAATT
>DASQZL010000069.1:0-4208 GCA_035638715.1 Balneolaceae bacterium | reverse complement strand
TCTGAATAAATTCTGTGTATGTGATTCATATCGGCCAGGATGACGAGCCGTTCTTTACTGCGTGAAAATGCCACGTTTAACAAGCGCGGTACGGCCAGGCCATTTTTTTCTTCGTCAAATGGCCGCACTGAATAGTGACGTCTTCGTCCACGCTGCTCTTCACCGCTCATCACCGTATCAAAAATTATGACCTCCTTTTCGCGCCCCTGAAAAGTGTGAATGGTCCCAACTTCTACGGCTTCATAGCCTTCGCTGTATAATTCGCGTCGCACGTCGTAAACCGTATTTCGAAAGGGCACCATCACGCCGATTTGATTCATTAACACGTTGTTTTTAAGCACTAATTTTTTGACGATACGCACAATTAATTGCAGGTGAACGGAATTAACAGGGCTGAACCCGCGTCCTTCGTCTTTTTGATGTAATTGCGCGCCGTATTTGGCTGTGTTTATTACATTTACCGTAGCCTGCGAAGTCGAAGTAGCCGCATCCTGCCCATCCATTGCAGTGTTTACTGTTTTCAGTCGGCCACCGTAAAATACGGAACTCAACACTTTAGCAAGATCGCGATTTAATCGGTACTGAGTATCAAAAAAGGTAGTTAGCGGCCGGTTGGCATCATGCCAGGCGAATAAGTCTTCGGTTTTTTCGGCTTCCGACACATGTGTAAAAATATCTTTTTCGAGAAAACGGCGAGAAGAAGGGTTATTCGTCAGTGCAATAGGCGGCAGTTGCATTGGGTCGCCTACCATCACGATATGCTGTTTTGTTTTTGCTGCCAATACCATCAGGTATGGCAGATTAGCCATAGAGGCTTCATCCACTACCACCGCATCAAATTCCTGACCACTGAAAAGATCGGAAGTACACACTTTGGCGAGTGTTGTACCCACAAGTGGGCAACGCATCAACTCTGTGCGTTCGTTGATGAGCATGATATCATCAATTTTGTCTTTTACCGCCTCTTCACCTCCGTGTTTATCCAGTTTTTTCCCCAACCGGTTGATTTCGCGATCGAGTTCGGGTGGCACGGTTTCGCCATGCTCCATTAGGGTGTCAATTTCACGCTGCAATTTTTGATACTTTTCAAGCGTATTCGACAATTCGGTCGCCTTTTGTTTCTGCTCCTGCTCACGCTGCTCCAGCAGGCGGTCAAACAGGCGCTGCTCGAGCCGTTCATTTTCGAGGGCAATTTCACCGAAGCGCGTGATTTCATCTTCAAGGTGCTCTTTTTCTACGGCTGTTAGTGCCTGTAAAACACTCAGCAGACCAACATCCACCGCACGGTTGGTGTTTGAGGCAAACAATACGCGCTTTCCCTTCACCAGGTAATTCGCCATCATAAAACCCAGCGTAGCTGTTTTGCCCGTGCCGGGCGGGCCCCAGACGAAAAGCACATCATTTTGATTCGATTTTATGAGGGCTTCGTGCTGCGCTTCGTTGCGCCGGCTGTCGTCAACAACACGCGTATTTTCATCGGGGTGGTGGTGTTTTTCTGCATCCGGATCAAACAATTTGGCCACACGTTTTCGTACCGACCGGCTGCGCGCCTCATGCAAACCCTCCAACTCCCATTTCAGCCGTTTCAGTACAAAATCATTCTCCCATTCCAGACGAACTTTCGATATTTTTTCTCCAAAATTATGGGGAAACTCCAGCACTACTTTTTCATCGTCTACTTCCACGGGATACAATTCAAATTCATCGTCGCCTCCCTGCAATTCGCCGCGTATAACGTCTGCAAAACGGATCGATTTGTTTTTTGAATCAAATTCATAATAGAAGGTATCCGGCGGATGATGTTCGCGGCGCTGTCCGTCAAAAAGTACATCGCGTGATGGCTGTTCCCGTACCGCTTCAATTTCGTCTTCAACGGCCCCAATGGCCTTTTTTATCAGTTTTTTAATAGGACGGTCTTTCAAAGGTAATTGCTGGTTACTGATTGACTGAAAATGGGTGAATGGAAATTAGTGTTAACTATCCTCAATTTAAATACCCCAAATTCTGATTCTCAATTATTATTCTTTGTCAAAGTTCGGTCGGAATGGCTTCAATGATCTCGCATTCAAACGGCAAAAATATGAATAATGATCCTCCCTTTTTCCAACGGATGCCTGCCCGTCTCACTTCTCACGTTTCCCTTTTAACATCTTTCACTCATAAAGATCATCAACATCAGCCGCCGCGAGGTCAATCAGCAACCGGCTGACTTTTTCCGTCACAGCCTTAAAAAAAACTTTTCCCTTTTCAGCGCTGGCCTGCCGGGGATCGCCCACGCCGGTATCTTCTGTCACTTGCGACCATTTGCGTTCCGCCCACGCCCAGTCTTCCCGCAGTGCTTCAATTTTGAATTCCCTGGCGGACCCGTCACCTGCTTCATCCAGCGGACGTACCAGTTCAGGGTGAAAATTCAAAATCAGGCTGGTTTCCATCTCATCGGCATGGTCGCCTTCAGGGTGATCGAAATATTCACTCTTGTCCAGCGACTGAAACCAATTGCAAAAAGCCACAAACATATCAGGATATTTCACGCCCAGCTCGCGTACAAGCGGCTTGAAGTTATTGCCGCCGTGGCTATTCAGGATGAGCAATTTGTGAATGCCTTGACGGTCGAGCACTTCTGTTACATCACTCAAAATAGCGGCCTGCGTGCTGGGATGCAGGTTCATATCAAGCTTGATGTCGGTCTGTCCTGTATTCACTCCAAAGGGGATAGTCGGTAAGACCATAATTTTTGCTCCCTCATCCCACGCTAAGCGTGCAGCTTCAGCGGCTATTTCATCGGCCTCGAAAATATCGGTCCCATAAGGCAGGTGATAATTGTGCGCCTCCGTGGCACCCCAGGGCAATATAGCCAGCTCCACCGCCTGTTCCTTCAATGTTTTCCAATTGCTTTCCGCTAATATATATGGACGCATAATCATCAATAGGATTCAAAATTCAAATTTAAAATAACAATTTTGCAATATTTCCAAAGAAACAAAAATGCATAATGAAAGAATTTTTGCATATTATTTCTGACGTCTGCTGCTTACTGATCCCATAATTCTGCCCGGATGGTATCTGCACTTTTATCGGAAATTTGATATAGCAGTTTAATCCTGCGTCGTTCAGGAATTTTATTTTCAACCTGCTTGGCACACGGCGAGGTATAAATGAGAAGATCGGTATTGCGTACAAATAACGGCAGCGATTTACCATCCGTCGCGCCGGCAACAAAAGAACCCTCAAAATTAATATTCGTCTTCAGTGCATCAATAATTTTGGGAATCGATTCCTCTTCGGCCGTAACCAGTCCCATGGTTTCAATTCCGGCACGATCAACAATAGAAAGTAAGGTGTCGGGATCGATACTATAAATAATAGGTAACAAGCGGCCCTTTTCCCCAAACGATCTGAATTTATTGATAAATTGTACCGGCACAAAAAGGGCATCATACTTCACCATTTGATTATACTGGCCGGCTGTAAGCACCTGGCTTTTGACGCCCACCTGCCGGCGAATCGCCTGAGATAACATGGTCCCCAATTCTTTGGTTTCACCTACGGCAGCACAACTTTCAAGGCGGTCGGGCCAGTCCATAAAATTAAGCTGCTCCTGAAAAAGCTCATCTATTTCTGATTCATCCAGACCGTAACCGATCAGTTCTTCAAGTAAATCCCGCATTTTTTGCGCCCCGATTTCCAGGCGGCTGGCCTTATCCAGATTGGTATTCTGTCGCTTTACAACAAAGCCGCGCCCCTGCTCGCCGCGCACCAGGCCCTCTTCCGCCAGAATGTGATAAGCCTTTCGCACGGTATGAAAACTGCTTTCCAGCTGCCGGCCCAGCTCACGGGTTGAAGGCAGCACTTCTCCCACCTGAAACTGTTTGGTGGCAATCATCAGACGAATGCGATCGGCAATATATTTAGCGGACGTTTGCAAGGGTTATTTTTTAAAGGAAATAATATTTAAGCGTTTCTGGCAACTAATTCATTGAAATTTTGAGCCGAACGCGATCGAATATTTGTAGTTCTTAAATCACTTTTTGTCTGTGCAACGTAGTGCTTCGGCTAAATGATGATGATTCGTGGAAGAACTTTTAGCTTAATATATCAAACTAATGGATCTTTTCCGACTTGCTTGTGTTTATTCATTTTTAAACACCAAATTAGCAGAATTTTTCTTCTCTAAAAAAAGGAATAGTGATGTTTTAAAAATTGTTAGA
>DASQZL010000068.1:0-5878 GCA_035638715.1 Balneolaceae bacterium | reverse complement strand
ACGGAAACCGTTACGTTAGCATAGGAATGAGTGATTGTCTTATAATTATCACCTACCAATCCTCCATATCCCGCCCCGGCTGTGCTGCTTGATATCTTAGCACTTCCAGTGGCTGAGGAATTCTTCACGGATCCATCATTTCTGCCGACAAGTCCGCCGATATTAGATGTTGATGACCCTTTGATTGAAATATTGCGTAGGCTGGTATTTTTGATCGTTCCATTATATACGTCTCCGAAGAGGCCCACGTAATTAGCACTTGGGCGGTTGATATAAAGGTTGTTAATTATTTTGCCATTTCCATCATAGGTTCCGGTAAAAGTATGATGCTTATTACCAATCGGGGCTAACCCCTTGCCTCCGTTCCAGTTTTGGGTTGCCGAGGCGTCAATGTCCTTGGTTTGTTTAAAATAAGCACTCAGATGCTGGCTCACGCGCTGTAACTGCTGTACGTTAGTCACCTGGTAGGGGCTGGCGGCGGTGCCGCTTCCGCCGGCAAACGGCTGCACCGGTATGATGATCGTCCGGGTGGTAGTCTGCCCGGCGGTATTTTTGGCGGTCACCGTAAACTGGTACTGGTGGGCCGTCCCGCCCGCGCTGTGAGTATATTTCAGGACGGGTCCTTTTAGGTGAATAGTGCGCTTGGTAAGCCCGGAGACGCTGAAGCTCCCGGCATCGGCCCCGCCCACGCTCGCGCCCGTGGGCAGGTCAACATGCGGGCTGACAGCAACTTCAAAATTAAAATTCCCCAGATCCGTGCCGTCCGGGACCGCACCGAAGACCAGCTTTCCGTTTAACAGGCTCGCTGAATCGGTATGGGTATTCATTTTGATCTGCCCGCTGGTGATGACCGGCGGTTCATTGACGTTTTGCACGGCGACTGTGAGAGTCTTGCTGACGCTGAGGGAGCTGTCGCTGGCGGCCACCCCAACGGTGTAGTTATTGTCGCGGTCGGCATCAGCCGGGTTTTCGTAATCCGGGGCCGTCTTAAAGGCCAGCTTGCCGCTGGTTTTGCCAATAGTAAAGCGGGCAGCGTCGGTCCCGCCGCTGATGTGATAGGTAAGGCTGTCTCCGTCGGGGTCGGTGGCAGTAATGGTGGTTACAGCAGTGGTGTTTTCCTTAACGTCAAATGAACCGGAACTGGTAATCGTAGGGGGCTGATTGACTGTTACACTAAAATCAGGTCCGGTAGCTACCTGCCCGCCCGTTTGTACTTTGACGGGCCCGCTGGTGGCGCCTTTGGGAACGGTGGCTGTTAATTTGGTGGATGAGGCGCTTTGAACGGTAGCCTTGGTTCCGTTGAAGGTGACCGTGTCGTTGGCAGCGGAGCTGGCGAAATTCTGCCCGCTAATACTCACGCTCGTGCCGACGGGGCCGGTTTTTGGGGAGAGCCCGCTAACGGAAAGTTGGTTGGCTGGGTTGGCCGTGAGCGTAAAACTGGGTCCGGTAGCAGTTTGGTTGCCCACAGTAACTTTGACGGGCCCCGTAGTAGCTCCCTTGGGAACAGTGACCGTTAATTTTGTGGTCGAGGCGGCTTGAATGGTAGCTTTCGTGCCATTAAACGTTACCTTGTTACCAGATTTGCTGCTACTAAAGTTTTTTCCGCTGATCGTTACGGTAGTTCCCACGGGACCAGATTTTGGGCTGATATTACTGACGGACACTTGTGGCGGCGTTTTTTGGGTGACGCTAAAAGAGGGCCCGGTAGCGGTTTGCCCGCCCGCCTGCACTTTGACGGGCCCGCTGGTGGCGCCTTTGGGAACGGTGGCTGTTAATTTGGTGGTCGAGGCGCTTTGAATGGTAGCCTTGGTTCCGTTGAAGGTGACCGTGTCGCCGGGCGCGGAGCTTGCGAAATTTTGTCCGCTGATGGTAACCGACGTACCGACTGTGCCGGACTTGGGACTAAGCCCGGCGACGACAAGTTTTTGATTGGAGGTAGCTGCAACCGTAAAGTTTTGCCGGCTGGCAGCCGTTTGTCCATGGGTGGTGACCTGGATGGGACCTGACTGGGCTCCGCGGGGTACGGCGACCTGCAAGCGGGTACTGTCGGCCTTGCTGACAGAGGCAGCGGTGCCATTAAAAATCACCTTATTGCTGTCTGCATGCGAGCTGAAGTGGGTTCCTTTAATGGTAACCGGCGTGCCGGGCAGGCCTTTTTGCGGGGAAAACGATGCAATCTGCGGAGCAGCGATGGTGTGGAATTTGGTACTACTACCGCTGGTATTGGAATTTGAAGTTGATTTGCTGCCGACGGTGACGGTAATTTTCCCCCCCGTTGCTCCTTTCGGTACCTGGATGACGATCTTCGTGTTACTGAGGCTAAGCAATGGAGCCAATTTCCCGCCAATGGAAACCGAGACCGGCAGCCCGCCGATCGTGGTCGTGGGCCGGGCGTCTTTCTGGGAGGTGAACCGGGGGCCGGGAGCCTTCAGGGAATCCGTATTTTCCTGCCGGATGCTATCTATTCCGGTTTGATGGGCTGTCCCCGGCGAGCCCGTACTGTCACCGTGTACTTTAGCAAGCACCCTTTGCGGCAAAAAATGCTTCCCGGTGATCGTCACGCGATCCCCCGGCTTGGCTGATGCGGGAGAAACGGACTGGATGACCGGTCCCTGCGCAAGGACCTTAAATGCCGGACCCGTTGTGGAGTAGTTGGGCACTTTCAGGCGTAACGGTCCGCTGGTGGCACCTTTTGGGACTGTAACAGTCAGGCTGCTGTCGGTTAAACTTTGAACAGTCGCCGCGACCCCATTGAAGCTCAGATGATTATTGGATGGCCGTGGATCGACGCCCAGCGCAAGCACGGTAACGCTGGTACCCACC
Organism: Balneolaceae bacterium; assembly: GCA_035638715.1. Lineage (GTDB taxonomy): Bacteria > Bacteroidota > Rhodothermia > Balneolales > Balneolaceae > SMO-BIN1. The sequence continues at coordinate 3,055 of DASQZL010000068.1, read as the reverse complement.
GTCCCGCTGTCGGGGATCACGCGGTTAATTTTAAGGCCAACAGGATTGGGAGATTCACTATTACTATTACAGGAAGCGATAAGCGCCGTTAAACCAAATGTCAGAACTAATAGCCAAATTACGTGTTTCGAGTTTCGTACCATCGTATTATTTATTGTTATGTTAAATTATTAAGCACCGCCGTATTATACCTGATGCAACATTTGCTTTAAGCCGCTACAATTGGTTTTGGATTATTAAAGCCGTTATACAGGGATATTTAGCTTTAATGTTGCATGCTGTACCCCACATAAATAAGCGAATTCAATGAAGAGATCCGCATATCGCAAGGTTCTAATTGCCACCTATACACCGGTTATAAATTGTGCGCTCTATATACTAAGATTTTAATTTACAGAGAAGTAAAAATGCGAATGGACCCTTAAGAGTGCAGTAAGCAGAAGTAGATTGGTATTGTCTTCCGATAATGAAAATAAAGTACGGCGTGGCAGCTATTTAATCCGAAATGAAAGCTGCCAAATTGTAGCAAGGTCCCGTAATCACTCCTGGATTCTTTGGTAATAACTGTTTTCAGTATCATCGCGCATTATGCGGGAGAAGACGACCTTGAAAATATGATGATCGTCGCCGGTAAGCACACTCAGGTTATCACCGAAAAACTTTTTAAATTTTTTCATGAAGTGAGAACGGTCATAATAACCAAACTCCACTAATAATTCGTCGATGGGCTTTCGGCCTTCTGCAATTTTAGAACAGGTGAAGTTGAATCGTACCTGTCGTAAAAACTGTCCCGGAGTAAACCCAATAATTTTTTTGAATTTTTTTTCCAGGTAACGCCGACTTACTCCGGCATGGCCGATAAGGTCTTTCACTTTCAAAATACCCCGTTTTTGATAGATGAAATCAAGGAGTTCATCAATGAAAGTGTATTTAGGAGAAACGGGTAATTCCTGTAGCATGAAATTATTAAGTATAGAAAGCCGCTTTTGCGTATTGTCAGTTTGTAGCAGTTTTGTATATATTTTTTCAGCCCGATTACCTATGATTTTATCAAAAGGAATAAAATCATTTTTGATTTCGGATAGGTAGATATCAAATAATTTATAGGAAGCCGTCGGTTTGAGTGCAATGCCGTAGTACAAGAGCGGGATGTCGCTGTCATAGGAAAAAGTGGGAAAATATTGTCCACTTAGCGCATATTGGGGAAAATTTTGAATGCCTGTTATTGCCTTCACCCGCGGGTTGCCTTTGAGTACAAAAGTGATAGTACCGGTACCCATGGGCACCATCCGGTTTTCAGCAAAAGTACTTGGATGCGGTATGTCAATTTCATAAATGCGTTTTACTAAATGGGCTAATCGTTTTTCCGGCAAAATAAATTTATGCATCCAGGGCCAGGTTTTTAATGGTTATTAATTTTTCACCAATTTTTATAACTAACTGCTATTTAAAGAATATTAATTTTTTTTATCAACAATTTTTTAAATCATAATAGTTTATATATAAATTTTTTTATTATAAAATAATTAATAAAGTTTTAAATTATTATAATTTTTTAACTATTTACTATTCCCAATCGCATGTTGGAGTGGTATATAAACAGGGAGATCAACAAATTCGGTGGCGTCAAGTTGAGAAGCTTTTGGAGAAGGCTAACCAACTGTCTACTTTAAGCGGCTGGCTGAATCTGCGAAGCAGTGGATGTAAATTGCCAGGACTCGGAAAAATTTGCATATTACAAGTCGTACCTTGACTAAAGTCGCTGGATTTTTTTCAGGTTAATGGTGAATTAACAGCAGGATTTTATGTTTGACAGGAGCTATAAGGCCGCGGTTGTTCAGATGAACAGTCAAAAGGATCTTAAGGCCAACTTTGAGCAGGCTTATGGATATATTGCCAGCGCAGCAAAGGAGGGAGCCCTGATTGCAGGAATTCCCGAGTATTTTGCATTTCTTGGCGGAATGAAAATGCGTATAGAGAATGCCGGTGAAATTGCTGAAATAACGTCAAAATTCCTGTCTGAGACAGCTGCTGAGTTTGAGATTTATCTTCTGGGAGGAAGTTATCCGGTGCCCGCAAGCGAGGGGAAAGTGTTCAATCACGCGACCCTGTATAATCCGGAAGGCAGGGAACTCATCAGTTATGACAAGGTACATTTATTTGATGTGGATTTGAGCTCCTCGGAAGCTTACAGAGAGTCTGATTATATCGAACCTGGTAGTCCGGAACCTGCGGTCCATAAAGATCAGACGATCGGTAATTGGGGATTGTCGGTCTGCTATGATCTGAGATTTCCTGAGTTTTACAGAAAATTGATCGATCAGGGTGCTGAAATTTTAACCGTGCCTTCGGCTTTTACCTATACTACAGGAAAGGATCACTGGGAGGCATTGCTCAGAGCCCGGGCGATTGAAAATACCGCCTATGTATTTGCTCCGGCTCAAACGGGACTTCACGGCAAAGACCGGAAAACATGGGGACATGCTATGATTGTGGATCCCTGGGGAAAAATTATTGCTGATGCCGGATCTGAACCGGGTATTGCTTATGGCGAAATAAATCCTGCTCGGCTCAAAGAAGTCAGGAAAAAGATGCCGTCGCTGAAACACCGGAGATGGTAATTGAAAATTGGAGATATCGTGTCCTTGGCTCCGATCTTTTTCACACTTCTTAAAAAAGCTTATTGCTATCCGCTCACTGGTTAGCCAAGTCCATAAAATTTCTTTCTTTTTTTAAAGTAGTGCCGAAAAATATTATGCAGATTTTTATGCTTCGGCAGATCTAAATCAGGGTCTTCATTCATTATGAGCCGGGCATCTTCTTTGGTCTGTTCCACCAGTGATTGGTCTTCAACGATGTCTGCGACTTTAAAATCAGGCAGACCGCTCTGCTTGGTGCCCAAGAAATCGCCCGGCCCGCGCAGCTGCAGGTCGGCCTCGGCGATTTCAAATCCATCATTGGTCTGTGCCATTTTTTTTAGCCGAAATCGTGCCTCCCGGCCAATATTTTGTCCACGAAGCAAAATGCAGTAGCTTTGCCGCTCTCCGCGACCAAT
>DASQZL010000067.1:0-17145 GCA_035638715.1 Balneolaceae bacterium | reverse complement strand
AATTTCGTTATTTCAACAGCAAGAGGTTTGCTATACTTTCCGGATTGTTCTATCTGCTTTTTGACTTCCCCGGCAATTTTCTTCTCCTGGTCATTCTGGTAAAAAATGATAGATCGGTAGCTTTCTCCGATATCCGGTCCTTGTCCATTTTTCTGCGTGGGGTCCTGGGAGCCAAAAAATACCTCGACCAATTGCCGATAAGTGACCTGCTTAGGATTATAGCGCACACGAACCGTTTCAGCATATTTCGTTGTCTCAGATGAAACTTCTTTGTAGGTCGGATTTGGCTTTGTCCCCCCGCTAAATCCTGAAACCACATTTTTCACACCCCGGACACGCTGATAAATAGCTTCCGCACACCAAAAACAGCCTTCAGCAAAATACGCGGTCTTCAGCTTTGAATTTCTTACGGCTGAGGTCATGACATTTTTATGATTCGCCGAAGATTTTCCTGAAGGCGATCTCTTCGCTGAACAACTGTTTACTAAAATCAACAGGATAACTAAAAAAGAACCCCTTCTGATTGTTCGCATGCCGGTAAGATTTAATAATTGAATTTTTGCATGTGGTTAGTTGCTGATAGTTTGAAGTAAAATTTACCCTGAACATCAAACTATAATGCACTGATAACCTATGCCGTCTACCGCAATGCTTCTTCCAGCTCCACGGAGGCATCGCTCTGCGCATCACGATATTTCACGATCAGCGGGCAGGACATGCTTAGCCCCTGATCCTCTGCCCAGTCGCCGCCAACCGGTCGGCTGCCCGGAATGACAACAGCATTTTCAGGAATGGGTGCTCCCTTTTCGAGTCGGTTGTTATGCACGCAATCAAATACCGGAATGGATTTCGATAAGGTGACGCCCGGAGCAATAACGGCTCCTTTCTTAACCTGAATGCCTTCGACTATGACAACACCTGCTCCAATAAAACAATCATCTTCAATGACTACCGGTGCCAGGCCTACAGGCTCCAGGACCCCTCCCAGCTGTACGCCGGCAGAAAGATGAACATTTTTCCCGACCTGGGCACAGGACCCTACAAGAGCGTGACTGTCAATCATTGCACCCTCATCCACATAGGCTCCAACATTGATATAGGCAGGGGGCATAATAATCACCCCGGGAGCTACATGTGCGCCATGTCGCACAGAAGAACCACCCGGGACCAGGCGCACATGATTTTCAACAGCAAATTTGCGGGGAGGAAGATTATCTTTGTCAACAAATCCTTCATAAATGCCCCCGTACTCCATATTTTCACCAGCCCCGAAAGCTGCTAAAATTGCTTCCTTGACCTTGGTATTGGCCCGCCATACACCATTTTCAGGATAAGCAGCACGTATTTGTCCTGTTTCGAGTTGATCAAGTATTTTTTGCCACTGATCTTTATCCATTTTCTACAAATAATTTTGAATTAATTGAAATTTAAAATGCTTGCAATTATATAAGTTCCAAAAATTCGCACAATTTACATAGTCGATTTATACCACTGCTTCACTTTTTTGTCAGCTTCCAATAAAAACTCGGTATCTTCGATCTCCCCGGCCGTCAACGGCAATCGTAATCTGTCGGATTTTATGATCCCCTTTTCGGCAAGCAGCACTTTGGTGGGGATGGGATTGGTAACAGCAAAAAGTGCGGCTGAGCATTCCTGCCAAAGCGGTAATAATTCGGGTCCCCGGCCCTGCAGGCTCCACTCGAGATAGCGATGTGTTGCTTTGGGCCATACATTTGCCATCACGGAAACGAGCCCGTGACAACCCGCTGCAGCAAAAAAAGGCGTAAGTCCGTCATCACCGCTGTAAACAGGAATTTCCGGGGCTGCCTTTCTAAAAGCCTGGTAATCCGCGATACTGCCACTGGCTTCTTTTAATCCAAATAAATTCGAATGATCTGACAGTGCCTCCAAAACCCGGGGATTTAGTTTTACTCCCGTTCTGGACGGCACATTGTAGACCATACAGGGTTTGTCGGCCGCATTGAGCAGTGCTTTAAACCAGGCCGTCTGCCCTTTTACGTTAGGTTTGGCATATAAGGGTGTCACTAAAAGAAAACTGTCGATGTCGAAAGCGTCGCAATACTCCAGCCATTCTATCTGGTGACGCAAATTGAATCCGCCCGCTCCTACCATTAATGGCACATCCACACTCAGGCTGGATGCCGTTTTTACCACTTTCTTTTTATCTTCGAGCGAGAGTGCCAGGCCTTCACCCGTGCTCCCAAGGATAAGCACCCCATTATCTGCTTCATCCTGCCGGTGAATAAGCGAGGCAAATTCATCAAGATTAATTTCACCATCTTCATTCATTGGCGTTATCAACGCCGTCCAAAGTTTTGTATCAGCAAGATTCATAATTCAACCCATTTTTTGATCAAAAAGAGTTTCCATTGAATAAAAGCCCGGTTCGAACGAAGTATCCGTCAGCTGCCGGACGGCCCATAGCGCACCCTCGGCAAATATTGCACGGTCGTGGGCCTCGTGTTGCAGCTGAATGGTCTCAAAATCTGTTTCCATTTTCAACTGATGAATGCCTTTGATATCACCTTTCCGTTCCGAGGTTATTGTTGCCTCTTTGCCGAGCCACCGCTCCCAGGCCAAAGCCGTTCCACTCGGGGCGTCCTGCTTTCCCGTATGATGAATTTCGTGAATTGAAAATTCAGGCTCATCCAGTATTTCCGATCCGTTTCCAATTATTTTCAAACAACGACGGGCAATATTCATCCCGAGACTGAAGTTTGATGCATGGACCCATTTCGTTTCGCGTTTTTTCAATTCACTATCAAGTTCTTCATGCGGCCAGTCATAACCCGTACTCCCCCAGGCTGTGGCAATTTCCGCATCCATTACAATATTTATAATATCATCAACCGCTGAACCGGGGACAAATATAATGGCTGCATCCGCTGATTTCAGCTTTTCAATTGTCGGAGGATGGCTGCTGTCAAAAGGGCCCACGATCTGATCATCCTCCAATAGGTTAAGTACTTCACTGCCTGTCGTCCCGGTTCCTATAACCGCAATTTTCATAATGATTATTTCTTGTCTTGTAAAAAATTATGGCTATCAAAGTATAAGCTTTTCAGCATGCATATTCATCTGATTTTATCAATCAATTAGATTAAGTTTTCTGCTGAAATTTTCCCTGCTATACTGAAATTTTAAACCTAAAATATAGCAAAATTACATCTTAATAAGATTGATATGGACCTTTAGCTTTGAATTAGTTAGATTCGACCTTATTCAAATAAAATTTATATATGATTCTTCCTGCTGATGCTACACCGGTTTTTACCAGCAATGCCGTTGTGCTCGGTATCCTATTGGTAATTCTTGCCGCTGTTTTTATAACCTCGAATAGTGATCACCCGTTTTGGCAAAAATTCTATACTTTTGTCCCCCCTCTGCTGCTTTGTTATTTCATCCCTTCCCTGTTGAACTCAGCAGGACTTATTTCGAGCGAATCTTCGAATCTTTATTTTGTAGCTTCGCGCTATTTGTTGCCGTCCAGCCTGGTTTTACTCACCCTCAGCGTTGATTTTAAAGGCATCATCGGGTTAGGTCCCAAAGCGATCATCATGTTTTTGGCTGGTAGTACCGGAATTATCATCGGCGGGCCGCTGGCGATCATCATTGTCTCCTGGTTTGCACCGCATCTGGTAGCTGGTACCGGTCCCCAGGCGGTCTGGCGGGGTCTGTCCACCATTGCAGGAAGCTGGATCGGCGGCGGGGCCAATCAGACGGCCATGTATGAAGTTTTTAATCCGAGTGATAATCTGTTTTCGGCGATGATTACGGTTGATATCATCGTCTCGAATTTCTGGCTGGCTTTTCTGCTCTATGGAGCGGGTATTTCCGAGCGCATTGACCGGTGGTTTAATGCGGATTCTACGCCTATTTTTAAATTACGCGACAAAATTGAAAATTATAAAGCCGGCATTGCCAAAATCCCTTCACTTGCAGATTTAACAGCTATTTGTGCTGTCGCTTTCGGCATTACGGCTTTGGGACATCTTGGTGCCGATGCCATTGCCCCCTGGATTTCAAATCATGCCCCGGAACTAAGCAAACTCAATCTGGATTCAAAATTCTTCTGGATTGTCGTAATTGCCACCACGGGTGGGTTGCTTGCCTCTTTTACCCCTGCACGAAAGCTGGAAGGAGCCGGTGCTTCCAAAATCGGCAGCTTGTTCTTGTATATTTTGGTGGCTACCATTGGAATGAAAATGAATATACTGGCAATTTTTCACAGTCCCGGTTTTTTTGTGATCGGCTTGATTTGGCTTTGTATTCATGTTATCGTGCTCATTTCTGTTGGTAAAATGGTTAATGCACCGTTTTTCTTTCTTGCAGTAGGCAGTCAGGCGAATATTGGCGGAGCAGCTTCTGCCCCGATTGTGGCTTCAGCCTTCGATTCGGCATTGGCGCCGGTAGGGGTGCTTTTAGCTGTTTTGGGTTATGTATTGGGGACATACGGGGCCTATATTTGTGCACAACTTATGCGTATCGTAAGCTGAACAAACGGCAAATGGCAGAAGTGAGACGTGCAGCCTGAAATGTTAGTGAAGCCGTTTCACATTTCACGTCTCACGTTTAACATTTGCCGTCTGCTCTAACTTCACATTTAGGTTTATTAATTACACAAGAACACATTTTTAGCATGAACAACCAATCTCAACGAACCGGCACGCTCTATCTCATACCGAATACGCTGGGTAAGACCCCGGAAAATAATACGATTCCGGATTATGTATTAAATATTATCCGGAGACTGGATGTTTTCATTGTTGAAAATATTAAAACGGCTGCCGGCTATTTGCAATGGGTGGGCGACACGGTTCCAGAATATGAAATCGAATTTCTGCTGCTTAATAAAAAAACCCCCGCCCGCGAGATGGCATCATTTTTAGATCCACTGAAAAAAGGCAAGGATGCCGGTTTACTTTCCGAGGCCGGTTGTCCGGCTGTTGCAGATCCCGGTTCGGAATTCATAAAAATGGTCCATGCTCAACAAATTGCTGTGTGTCCCTTGGTTGGCCCCTCTTCCATCCTGCTTGCTTTGATGGGCTCGGGATTCAATGGACAGTCATTTTGTTTTCACGGTTATCTGCCTATTGAAAAAAATAAACGCCGCGAGACCCTTCGGCAATTAGAAAAAGAATCGCGCCGGAAAAATATAACGCAAATTTTCATGGAAGCGCCTCATCGCAATGACGAAATGGTGGCGAGCGTGATTAATGTTTGTCAACCTGATACGCGCTTTTGCACCGCAACAGACTTAACCCTACCTGACGAGTCAATTATATCGCAGCCGGTATCAGCATGGAAACAGCAGAAAGATATATCGATCCACAAAAAACCGACGATTTTTCTGCTTTCGGCCGAAAAATAAGGCTATCCGGAAACGAAATTTTCCTGGTTAAACTCAGCTAAAATCTGTTCGGTTATTTCATCCTGAAAAGAATATTCGTATTGGCTATCCTGCACATAGGCCCTGATGTGCAGTTTAATAGCAAAATTGCCTTCATGTATATCATTTTTCACTGTAACATCAACGGGCTTGTTGACATAAGCATATTTTGAAGAAACCGCTGCTTTATAAGCCAGCTGTTTAGCTCGTTTAACATCGGCGTTTACCGGCAAATAAATATGGACATCCACCGGATAGCCACCACGGTCCATGCCATTTATATTCGAGATAGCTTCACTCATCACCGTACCATTAGGCAAGCTCACCACGGAATCATCGGGGGTGACAAGACGAGTTGACCATATCCCTATTTGCCGGACTTTACCATAATAATCTCCCACTGCAATTTTATCTCCTTCCCGAAATGGCTGATCTAACAATATCATAAAACCTCCAAAAATATTTTTAACTACATCAACCGAAGCAAAACCTAAGGCTATACCAATAATCAGAACAACTGCTATGGTGACTGCTGCGGGAGGTTGAATAATTGCTGTAGCAATTACATAGAAAACAAATAACCAAATCAAAATACGAGCAACGGGGATAAACCGCTTGATGGCCGGCTCAAAATCGGGAAAACGGGTCGCCAATTTATCCAGTAAATAGCTTAACAGCCGCAGAAAAATATAGGTTGCAAGAAGAATCAAAAATGTCCATAAAACTGACAGAAAAGATATAGATCCGCCCGGCGTATTTTGCCCGATAATCATTTGATTCGCACCCATGGTATTACTAATCCGCAAGGTTGTTGGAACTGTTGATGCCGGCAAACCACGTGAGTGCGAAACGGCATGAGCTTCACCGTACCGGCAGGGGGTAACAATCAACCATATAAAGACTAAAAAAATCATCCACTTTTTGTTCATATTCATCATATTTTTTAAAAATGTAAAATGTTTCGCTTTTTAAGTTCATTGATAACAGGACGATATATCCATTGGTTGATACTATAGCCCTGCTCTGAATGGGTTAAAACACCCTGACTTTCCAAACGCCGAAGGAATATCCGGGCTTCCTGCAAAGGCACATTGTGTACAGATGCAAAATTTTCAGTGTCAAGTTTGCCATGCATTACCAGTGCGGCCATTCCAAAGAATATTTCTGAAGACGAGAAACTCCCGAATATATTGGGAGGCTCTGATTTAAACATGGATATATAACAGTTGTTCTCATCAAATTTTTCAATGGATCGGAGCCAATAAGTAAATGCCACCGATGCGTTCCCCTCCGATTTATTTGCAAGATTCGAGAAAAATATTTGGCGGCGTTCGTCATGCGGTTTCTGTCGTTTGAATGATGGCATTTTCGATTCTGCCCGACTTTCTTTGGGAGGTGATCCAAAAATCAGGTTAAAATCACTTGCCTGATGCCGTTTCATAATTACCTGCTGAATTTGAGACTCATTCAGCATATCCGTCTCTATAAGGTGCGAAAATTGCTGATCCAGGCGGGCTACCTCGCTCAGAAATGACCACGCATAACGCTCACAGCTTACCATCCAAAAAATTTGATTAGCCGTTTCTGAAATCAAATAAATAAGTAATTCGATCGCCTGATAGCCATCTAATTTACGCAAATATAAATGCTGCAATCCTTCAAAGATAATGGTTGTAGTGGATGGCTGTTCTCTTAAAAAAGTGACGAGTTCTTCAATAGTTTGGAAATCGCTTTCCTCAATCTGCTGATTGAATAATCTCAGCAAACCGGTTGCAGTCCACTGCGTTTTATCCGGATGAATTTTCAGGACTTTTTCTTCGGTAAGAAGTTGCGATTGCGTGATGCTCACAAACGTGGATTTACCACTTCCCTGTTCTCCAATAACGGCTAAAGATGAAGAAAGCTCATTTTTCCATTGAGTATATGCTTCATCTGCATGCGCATGTTTTTTTTCGTCCTCCACGTAATAATCTTTATTAAGACCCGAATCTTTCTCAAACAACTGTTTGTAGTCTGCAGGTAAATTATCGAAATGCTTTGACACCTCCGTCAAATATGTTGCGATGTCAACATCGGGCGAACGCGAAAGCTTTTCTCTATTTTTTTCGACGCCTCGTATCATTTCAGGCAATTTCAGCAGACCATCCATCTTTTTATAATAATGACGAGTATTTTCCGAAGCATTCTGGTAATAATTTTTAGTCTTTCTGCGTGCATATCGTCCCAACAACAAACTCCGGTTTTGGGCTTTCGCCCACTGCGATTTGGCTTTTTTAAGAACGCTGCCAATTTCAACGCCTGGCACTGGTCTGTTTTTTTCTTTTTCGGGTGATGCTTCCTCTTCCCTGTTATAAATTATATCAAAAAAAGAAATTTTAACATTTTCCATAGATTCCTGAAGAGGATCGAGTAGCATATCTTCCATTTCACTAATGTCACCGCGTTCTTCCTCAATCTCCGTTTCGATTTGGTTTAAAGCATCCTCAAGCATTTTACGCGAATATTCTTCCACTATCTCCCCTCCATTGCGATCTGATTCGGAGGCCGGTTTTATATTGATCAATTCTTTTATCTGCTTTGCCTCCCGCAGTCTCTTCTTTTCAAATTCCTCAAATTTATTTGCCTGTGATGAGATACTGTCAAAAAGTGTTACTTTTAAGCGATGGCTAATAATTTCCTTCCAGTCGCTTTGATATGTTTCAAGCTCCGGGGGGTCTGTACTTCGATCAATTTCAGCGACCATGCGAACGGTATCATCAAGCTGAGAAATACGCTGCCTTAAATGATTCAGGTACAGATCCACATAGCGTTCAATATCATCCTCTTCCATCCTTCGGCGGAGGGAGTAAAAAAACTGTTTCCCAATTTCCCGTGGTAATTTCTGATGATCATTTGTATTAGCTGAAAACAAATCCTGTTCAGCACCAACAGCCTGCCGGCGGATCGACGCTATCTGATCTTCAAGTTCCTGATAAGAGGAGAAATACACCTCGTCAAAATAGTTCTTTATATCCGACTTAAATTTTCTCGTCGATTTTTGGACGTCATCGCAAAATTTTACGGCTTGCAGCAAAGCCGATGTTCGTCCGAGTAGTTGGTCATTAATATTCTGCCAGCTTTTTAGATACTCGTTTAGTTCTTCCTGCGTTTCATCCCTTTTTTGCAGCAATCGTTTACGGCTGTAAAAGCCGGATCTTCGCTCAAACGTGCCCACCTTTGCATAGATCTCAATAAATCGATCGATAAACTGGTCGCGTGATTCCAAAAGTTTTTGCTTATGCACCTGCTTCGATTCCTCGACCTGGTTCAGCATTACCTGCAAAAGCTGCTGCATTTCCGTATCATTGCTATACTTTCCCGCGCCCTGAATATTATTTTTCAGCACTTCATCTAATTCCAGGATAATTTGCATACGAAAACGTTCTTCCGCCGCAAGCCAGTCCTTAAAAAACCAATCAGCATCCAGCAAATGATAAGCAAGCACATTTTGCAGTGGGATTTTTTGGTTCCATTTTGATTTACCTGCCTTGCGCATCAATTGTTTGACAAGTTTTCCCCCTTTGATGTACCAGTCGTCCTCGCGAAGAATCCGAAAGCGATCGGGGTGCTGACGGAATACCTTCCGAATCGGCAGGCGATCTTTAAGAACAAAAATGTCTGTTATGAGCTGATTATTAATGCCCTTAAACGTATCGAACTGTGAGAATGCTTGTAACTTTTCTATGCCAATGGAAATGGCCTTGCTTATTCCCTTTATACCGCTCGAATCCGACAGGGTATTTGACATACTTCGAACAATATCCTCGATCTGAGCGAGTCTTTTCTCACGAAATGAATAGATATCAGTTAATAATTCTTCATCGAGCAAATCTGCCAGCTCATGCTCAATTTTGGCAAAACGTCCCTTCATAATGATTTGATTCTATTGATAAATAGTTTTTGAATTAAATTTAATTAAAAAACTATTAAATTCAACATAAGCTTTTGTTTTTTGATTCATTAAAACGGTCAGGGGCTTTTAAAATCACCCAAAAAACCCTACATTCAAATTGGTTTAGCGCTCCATAATTAATATCATTATTTTGGATAACTATTTATCATATCCTGAAAATAAAAGAAGTGTTTCCTTGTCTTTGTTAAATCGTTGGATGCTCCTTGTCTTGGTTTGTATTCCTCTGTCCTGCTCTGCGCAAAACAATGTTCTCAAGCGAATTTCGTCTGCCAAACGCAGTGATGGAAAAGGATATGTGCTGCGATTTCATTTGATTCATAAGGTATCCTCCTTTGACTTTTCGCAGCCACGCCCCCGTGTGGTTGAACTTGAAATGCACGGCGCCAATATTGACACCTCAAAAATTCATTTATACGATCGGCATAATGTAATTCAGAACGTTAAATATTATTCTTTAAAAAATGGTATTGGAATAGACCTTTTTCTTAAAAAAGGCACCTTATACAAAGCCAGAGCCTATCCTGACCGGGCCAGTAAAGACATGCTGATAGGACTTACGAAAACGACACAAAAAAAACTGATTCATTATATTACTTCTATGAAGCCCTTTGCCTGGTCGAATATTCCGAATATTCAGTCTGCCTCCGGCCAGGAAGCCCGGGCTGTAGATACGACTTATCAAAAATTAAAACAGCGAACCAAATTTGATACAGTTGTGCTTGATCCGGGCCATGGCGGGCACGATACCGGAGCAATTGGCTGGCATCATACGTATGAAAAAAATATTGTCCTTGCCATAGCTAAAAAAGTCGGTCATTATATCCATAAATATATGCCATCGGTTACCGTTGATTATACGCGCAAGACCGATAAATTTGTGAGTCTGAAGCAACGTGGCAGAATTGCCAATCGTGACAATGGCGACCTTTTTGTTTCTATTCATGCCAATGCCGCACCGCACTCTAAACGAGCTCACGGAACGGAGGTGTATTTTCTCGGGCTGGAACGCAGCCATACGGCCCTGAAAGTAATGGAACGCGAGAATAATATTGTCTCGCTCAAAAAAGCAGGACCTGATCGAAAAATTAGTAAACAGCAATTGATGATTTATGAACTTGCCAACAGTGGCTATATTGATAATAGTCAGAAACTGGCTGAAATGGTACATCATCAATTCAAAGCCCGGGCTGACCGGAAAGCCCGCGGGGTAAAACAGGCACGATTTGTTGTATTATACCACGCTTCAATGCCTGCTATATTGATTGAGACAGGATTTATTACCGACCCCAAGGAATGCAAGTTTTTAAGAAGTAATTACGGACAAAGTATTATTGCTTCTGCTATATTTCGGGCTATTCGTAATTACAAGGAGCAATTTGATAAAAGTCAGCATTTTAACGCAAGCAACCAGTGACCGAACCCATAATTATAGGAGTTGCCGGTGGCAGCGGATCAGGCAAGACGACGGTTGTACGTCGCATTAAGGATACGATAGGTATAGAAAACCTGGTCTGCATTAAACACGATTCGTACTACCGCGACTTAAAGCATCTATCATTTGAAGAACGCCGAACCCATAACTTCGATCATCCCTCCTCTCTCGAAACGGAGCTTTTAGTTCGTCACCTGCAGGCGCTTAAGGAAGGCTACCAGGTAGAAATACCGATCTACGATTTTACCAAACACGTACGCAAGGAGGAAAAAAGAGAGGTTAATCCTAAAAATATTATCCTTCTCGAGGGTATCCTTATTTTCAATGAAAAACCGTTGCGGGAGCTTCTTGACATCAAAATCTTTGTTGATACGGATGATGATATTCGTCTGCTGAGGCGCATAAGACGCGATATCCTGGAACGCGAACGAAGTCTCGAAAGTGTGCTCAACCAGTACGAGAAATTTGTACGTCCCATGCATTTGGAATTTGTTGAACCAAGTAAACGTTATGCTGATATCATCATACCAAGGGGCGGGGAAAATGATGTGGCCCTTGACATGGTCAACACGGTCATACAGGATCGGCTGAATAAAATGACTGTGACTCAATAAGATACGCGGGAAAAGTGGGTTCTGTTACTATAACAAGGATGATATTAAAGGTTAAAAACGAAAATTTCTGCGCGGCAACCAAAAAATCATTCTTTTCTTTCGGAAAACCAGTATAGAATTTTGTAAATTTCTTCAATAAAATTCACAATCATACAAATGGATCTAACAGATAAAATTACGATTGTAACAGGGGCGAGCAGTGGTCTTGGCAAGGCGTTCAGTGAGGCGTTTATAAACGAGGGCGCCACTGTCTATGGACTGGCCCGAAGCGAGGGGAAACTAAATCATATTCATGAAGAATTTGGTAACCGCTTCCGGCCGATCACGATGGATGTGACGAATCATGATGCCATTGAGGAATGGGTCAAAGAAACGTTTTCTGAAAATCACGCGCCGCAGGTTTTAGTGAATAATGCCGGTCTGGCTCGATTTGCTGACATAGACGAATTAACACTTGACGACTGGCATTCGATGATCAACACGAACCTGAATGGCACATTTTATATTACCCGGCATATTGTCCCCTACATGAAACAACAAAAGGATACCTGTCATATCATAAATATTGCTTCAATAGCAGGCAAAGTTGCCGGAGAAAAAATGACAGGTTATAATGCCAGTAAATTCGGCGTGCGTGGCTTCACCGAAGCCCTGTTTAAAGAAGTCCGGTATGAGGGCATAAAAGTCACCTGCTTTTTGCCCGGCTCTTCAAATACCCACTTTTTTGACCGCATCGACGGTGTTGAAGCACACGATAATATGTTGCAACCAGCGGATGTGGCTCAGCGACTTGTAGACGTGATAGAAACACCCGATAATTTTCTGGTTGACGAAGTGGTAATGCGTCCCCTGAATCCCAAACCGCCAGAAAGATAGCGGATGCGATTTTTCTTATCTCTGCTTGCACTTACTATTTTACTCGCGGGATGCCGCTCCCATCGCAAGACTCCTAAAAATTTAATTCCACAGAATAAGTATATAAATTTACTGATTGAGCTGCAGTTGCTTAAAAGTTACCAGCAGGAGCAGCGTCCGGATAGCAGTACCGTGGATTCCCTGCGAAAAGTTATCTTCAAAAAATATGATGTAACCCAGCAGCAATTTGAAAAAAGTCACAAGTATTATCAACAACATGTAAAGGCCCAAAATAAACGAATAAATGAAGCAATAGAACGCCTCCGAAAAGATCGTATGGGAAGGCAAGACTCATTAAGAAAACGCAGAGAAGATTCAATGAAGGCCCGCCATAATAAAATTCATCATTGACAATTTTTAAAATTTGGCAAAAATCATGAAATAAACAGCCGATCAAAAACCCATTACTCCTTCCAGTAATATTGCTCGCCTTTTTCTGTAACTTTATTCTCCCGCAGCAAATATGAAAGCAAGTATTCCGTTTTCCGGCTTTTCCACTTTAACCGGTTTTTTATTTCATTGATACTCATCTTTCCTTCTGTCAGAATTTCACGTAAATTACGAATATCCCGGCTTGATGGAGCTTCCGGGGCCACATCCGTATCTTTAAGACAATTATCGCAATGGCCGCAGGGAGCAACATTTTCTTCTCCAAAATATCTTCGAATATAAGCTTCCCGGCAACCTTCTGTTTCAACATACCCAATCATATAATCCAGTTTCTGCAGCAAGTTGTTACGGTGCTTTTCAAGTTCTTTTGTAGAAAAGGACAACGTTTTCCGGCGCGCTTCCACCGGGCGAACGAGCGGCAGTTCACCAAGTGCTTCAAATCGTAAAATATGATCATGATTTTGTAACACCTGCAGCCCTTTGATCACCCCGTTTTTTGTGGTCTCAAGTTTTCGCTGTATATAGTTGCGGTCCAGATATTTCATCTCTGCAAACGCCTCTCCACTATACTGGCGATACAATACATCTAAAAATTCTGATTTCTGTTGATTTTTTTCCTCCTTGATAAACGAGCGTATATAATCCGAATTTACGATGAACTGAAGGCCAATTTTAGGAACGGTATTTTCAACTTTTTCAATAATTCCCAAATGCTTTAGCGTCTCCAGGGCCGCGCGGATGATATGAAGTGATAGATCTGTTCGTTTTTTTAATGCTTCTACAGAAATTTCCTGCATTTCATCTTGTACGGAACCCACGGCCAGATTCAGCGTATCGCAAACCGCATCATATACCTGTTGCAACTGCTCTTTATTGGGGTAGGAATCTTTGATACGCTTTTCGGCCCGGTGGGCATCCGATTCACTAACCAGCAGCAACGGATAGCTTTCGTGCCCGTCGCGTCCGGCACGGCCGGCTTGCTGGTAATAGGCCTCCAGCGAATAAGGCATCTGATGATGAATGACGAAGCGGCAATCAGATTTATCGATGCCCATGCCAAAAGCAGTTGTTGCCACCACCAGGGGCAATTCGCCACTTATCCATTGCTCCTGGATGGTATTTCGTTCAGGACCATCAAGCCCGGCATGATAGGCAGCTGAATTGATACCCAGTTCCCCGCTTATTTTTTTGGCAAGTCGCTCACAATTTCTTTTCGTACCGCCGTAGACAATACCCGATCCTATGTGAGCCGCTTTTTTCAGGCTTTTAAGTAAATTTTTATCCTTTTTAGGTCCTTCCAGCACCCACCATTTCAGGTTCGGGCGCTGAAAACCTTTAGAAATAATCGCCGGATCCCGGAACTGTAAATTCCGGATGATATCATCCCGGACTTTCGGTGTGGCTGTTGCGGTCAATGCCATCCAGCAAACGGTACTTTCAACCACTTCAAGCGAAGGACGGATCTCCCGGTAACTCGGTCTGAAATCATGTCCCCATTCAGAAATGCAATGTGCTTCATCAACTGCGATAATATTAATATTCAACTTTGGCAATTCTGCCTGCCACAGCCTGGTCTGAAGCCGCTCCGGTGCACAATACAATAAATCGTACATGCCATTTCTTGCGTTGGCCACCCGTTGATCGACTTCCCATGAGGATAGCGTACTGTTAATAAATGTAGCTGAAATGCCTCGCTCATTCAGTTGCTGCACCTGATCCTGCATCAGCGAAATAAGCGGCGAAATCACCAGCGTCATTCCTTCCAAGATCGTGGCAGGAATCTGATAACAGATTGATTTACCCCCGCCTGTAGGCAACAATACCAATGTGTCATCACCCTTTAAGACCGAATGAATAGCTTGCTTCTGCCCCTCAAAAAAGGAGTCGAAACCCCAATATTTTTTTAAATTTTTATATGTTTCCTCCGGCAACTTCGTACTCATAATACATCAAAAAAAATTCGAAATTAGAATAATATAAGCTCTACAGCGAGTCAGTCACTAAAATGAATAATTGTAATTTATTTAATAATAAAAGGCACTGAAAACGCCCGCTTATGTCATCCTATGTTTAAAGGTTATAAATCCTCATGAGATACTGAAACAAATTCAGAACTAAAAATTCAAGATGATTTTTTGAGTTTTTCAAAGCCCTCTAATATAAATTTTATATTCATAATTTAATCATTCACTGTTACGTTACTAAAAGTACTTTTACAAAAATTAATGGCATTTTTCTCTATTTTTGTTTTTGTTTAAAAAAACAAGCAAGATCTTAGAAATTATTGCTTTACAGGTTGAAGATTTAATAATTCTGTGGTACAAACGAACGAAATCCTTTCCCAAAATTACATATCGGTTTATTCTATAAAACTTGTATACCCTTATCTAATATCTAAGAAGTTTAAAATTAATCAAACTCATTATTATAAATAATTATGAATAAAATTCGATTTCTCACCTTCGAGCTGCTCATATTTTTTTTCGTCGCCGGTTCAGCATGGGCTCAACAAACACAATCCACTCATAAAAATCGCTATAATTCCAACAAGGTTTTTGATCCTACCTTTATGAATGGTCCGGGGACGGCCTATCGCAGTGGTGACGGAACGCCGGGGCCCAAATACTGGACAAACAGAGTGAATTACACTATTCACACGAAACTCAATCCTCAGGATACGACTATTACCGGCAAAGTGACGATTCATTATACAAATAACAGTCCTGATTCGCTGCATTATTTATGGCTGCAGCTGGATCAAAATCTTTTTAGCCCGCATTCGATTGCTCACGCTACGATGCCTCCCGGTGGGGATCGGTTTGCCAAGGCAGGCAATAAAGAATTTAACGGAGGGGAGACTGTTCATGCTGTATCTGTAAAACTGCGAGGCCAACATTACAGTCCCAAATATGTAATAAGTGACACACGCATGCAGATTCGGCTGCGAAAGCCGGTCAAACCCCATGGCGGCAAAGTGCAGGTCAGTATGAATTTTAAATTTAAAATACCTATTTACGGCTCCGACCGGATGGGGCGCCTTAAAACGGCCCAGGGATGGATTTACCAGATAGCTCAATGGTATCCGCGCATGGAAGTATATGACGATATTCGCGGCTGGAACACCCTGCCATATATTGGCCTCGGCGAATTTTACGAGGATTACGGAAATTTCAACTACTATGTAACGGTGCCCTGGAATATGATTGTAGCCGGATCGGGCGTACTTCAAGATCCGGATAAAGTGTTGACTAAAAAGGAACAACGACGCTATAAAAAAGCACAAAAAAGTAATTCAACGGTAAGGATCATCAAACCGAGTGAAGTGGGTAAAAAAGATATGCGTCCGGTTCATCACGGCAACCTGACCTGGCATTTTAAAATGAAAAATTCGCGTGATGTATCCTGGGCAGCCTCCCAGGCTTTTATCTGGGATGGAGCGAAAGTTAATCTGCCATCCGGTCGCAAAGCACTGGCTATGGCTATGTATCCAAAGGAGAGCATGGGCAAACATGATTGGCAGCATGCCACGCATATGCTCAAGCGCAGCATTGAAATCTATTCCAAGAAATTCTATGAATTTCCCTGGAAACGGGCCACAACCGTCGCCGGTATCACACATGGCATGGAATATCCTGGTATCGTGTTCTGCTATTACAACACCCGAAGTCCGCAGGATCTTTGGAGCGTAACCACGCACGAAATTGGCCATAACTGGTTCCCGATGATAGTCGGCACCAACGAACGCCGCAATGAATGGATGGATGAAGGTGTGAATACCTTCATTGACGGTATCGGCTCACACATCTATAAAAACGGGAAATTCAATTACAACGATGGCAGTCCCCTGCGTATAGCTGAAATTATGAAGCGCAACCCTCATCCGCAGCCGCTTGATACCCGCCCCGATGCAATGCGCATGAGTTCGTATGGGCTTTATTACACGAAGACATCGCTGGGGCTCAAGATCCTGCGCAATTTTGTGGTCGGCAAAAAGCTCTTTGATTATGCTTTCCGTTCCTACATCAGGCAATGGGCATATAAACACCCCCGGCCGAAAGATTTCTTCCGCCGAATGAATGACGCCACCGGTGAAGATCTCAACTGGTTCTGGAAAGAATGGTTTTATAAAAACTGGAAGCTCGATCAGGCTGTAACAAACGTGAAATATGTAAATCAGAATCCCTCGAAAGGGGCATATATTACGCTCAAAAATAAGGACATGATGGTCTTCCCGGTTTTAGTCAAAGTTTGGCAGTCGAATGGTAAAACCGGCACTAAAAAACTTCCTGTTCAAATCTGGCAGCGCGGCGGTACGTGGACCTTTAAGTATAATTCCACAAGCCGTATAGATTCAGTGAAAATTGATCCCAACATGCAACTGCCCGATGTTGATCGTTCGAATAACGTCTGGCGGGCTCCTTCCACAAATTCG
>DASQZL010000066.1:0-3683 GCA_035638715.1 Balneolaceae bacterium | reverse complement strand
GGTTTATAATGGCCACCGGGCTTCAGGGTGGTAACATACGGCCCGTTCCAATCCCTGTTGAAAATTTTTACCAGGGTGGAAACCGGTCCTTTTCCGCTGAAAAATATCGAAGCATCCACGGTATTATTGAAATAGCTCCATCCCCAGTTTCCAGTGCCTATATAGGCACGATTACTATCGGCAACCGCATATTTGCAATGTTCAACCCGTGCATAGGGAATAAATCCCCGGGGTGCCCTGGGCAGGGAGCTGAATTTTACCGTAATATTCGGGAGCACGGTGAGGCTTTTAAGATATTTTTGCATGGGCTGCCGCAACGCCCAGTTGGCGACGATAATCTTCACTTTTACACCCCGGGCGGCATCATTTCGCAAAGCGTTATCTACTTTTTTCCAATACCCTTTGGGGCCATAGTGGATCAGTGCCGTCAGGGTCATCACCTGAATGCGCAGGGTATGTTGAGCAGACTTAATTAATTGAACAAGCCTGGGCTGCTCCTGATCAACCCACTGCGGTGACAGCGAAGACGGGCTGAACGCAGGAAAAGCTATGGCCGTGGAATCACGCGCATCGTGCAAAATCACCGGATCACCTTCCGTGACCGGATCAAAATGAGGCGGTTTAACTTCAGCCCGCCGGGCCTTCGGAAGATCGGGGTGGGCCGCCAGGTGCCAGTCAAAATTGAATACCGCTTCGAAGGTCCGCGCAAATCTCCGGTTGATGATACGCGCCCCGATTTCATGAATTTGGCTGAGGGCACGCCAGTCCCAGTTTTGGCTTCCCACAAATACTTTTTTACCGTCAACGACGAAATATTTTGCATGAAGAACCCCGCCTGTGAGGCTGTCAACGGGAAGGATACGAATGTTCAGGTTGGGAATGCCCCGCAGCGGTTTGACGCTGCTCACGCTTTGTTTATAAAACGACTGGTCCAGTAAAATACGCACTTTCACGCCTGCGCGGGCCTTCGCTTTAATGGCCTTCATGACCGGAGCTAGCGCCTCACCCTGCTTATTGGAAATATAAAAGGCGGCGATATCAATGCTTTGCTGGGCCCCGCGGATCATGTGGAGCCATACGTTTTGCGTCCGTGGCAATCCGGCCTGCCTATAAAAGGTATTCACCGGCACGCTCTCGACAATCTGAAACGTCGAGTCCGGCGGCCCGGCAAGAGCAGCGCTGGCTATCAATGTTAAAGAGAGAATCGCAAAGGTAAAAAAATATCTAAGCTTGTCCATTTTACTATTTAATATTGATCATTAAAGAAAACCTTGGTTTCCCCGGTTCAATTTAACTATTTCTGGTGAATATTTAACCAGGCCAACAGCCTTAACTCATTGAATCAAAGTATCGGATTTACGGCTAATTATTTAGTGGATTTATGACGGCCTTTTTGAATTTCCCCTCCCATCCACTGCCCGACAGACAAAAAGAGTTAAGAAGTACTTTTTCAAAACGTCTTAAATGCAAGGCCAACGTAATTTCTATATATCAAACCGTTCCCGCAAGGCATTTTCAACACGTTTGAGTCCATTTAACAAATATTCTTTGCGCGCTCCGATCCCTATTCTAAAATGATAGTCCATGCCGTAGGTGTCTCCTGCCAGGATAAAAACGCTTTTCTCTTCACGCAGCCAATCACTGAGTTCAGTAGAGTTTATGTCTAAATTATATTTTATGAAGATCATTCCACCGCCTTGGGGATCTGTATATTTAAAGGTCCCTTCAAACTTATTTAACCACTGTTTTACGGCCTTTAAATTCTTATTTAAGATGGCCCTGTTTCTATTTATAATCTGCCGGCGTTTTTCGGGACGCAAGACCAATGTTCCAATCTTACGACTTAATATTCCAGTGGTAATAGAGGTATAATCATGGTACGCCCAACAATCATCAATGATTTCTTTCGGACCGGTCAGCCATCCCAAACGTAATCCCGGAAGAGCGTAGGCCTTCGAAAGACCGCCATTGACGATCACCTTGTCATACGTTCCTGCAAAACTTTCAATCATCCGGCCGTCTAACTCGGCTCCCCTGTAAACTTCATCACTATAAACCCAGGCCCCTGCCCTTTTTGCTATTTCCACAATTTGCTGCATTTCCGTCTTGGAGAGCGTGTATCCGGTAGGATTATTCGGGTTACATACGGCAATCATCTTTGTTTTAGGGTTTACCAGTGACTCGAGCTGCCCGATGTCAGGTTTCCAGTTATTTTCCTCACGCAAATGAAAAGCTTTGGGCGTGCATCCCATTTCTTTGGCTATCCCCCAAATCTGCATGTAATTGGGTACCATCATTACGACTTCATCGCCGTGCTCCAGCAGGGTATGACATGCTACAAAATTGGCTTCCGAAGATCCATTGGTCACCAATATATTTTCTTCATCAACATCAGCGTTTTTGTATAATGAGCTTATTCTTTTTCTTAACTTAGCCGACCCATTCGTTTGTCCATATCCCAAAGCTATATTATTCAGCTTTTGTATCTGCCTGGTGTCCAACAGTTCGTCCAGCGTGTATGGATGAAATCCACTTTCGGTCAGGTTATATTCTACCGTATTTTCATGCATCGACTGGACTCTTTCCAACTCAAAAACGGGGATATTCATAAGCAATTTCTTTTTAAGATTGATATTTTTAATCGATGATCATACGATCAAATTATGCTGAATAGTGATCCGGATTGTATCTTTAAAGAATCGTTCAAAAGACCCTAGACAATTACGTATTCACCAAATATTTTTGTAGCAGCTCAACACAACTATCTTTTGGCAATTAAAAAAATAGTTGCAGAATCAAAAAAATCATCATCCCTGAATTTATTTTTTTATACAAAAATAAAAAAGGCCACATCATAAAAATAATGCGGCCCTGAAGTTAAGCGTAATATTTAAGGTTTCTTTAAATGCCTATACCCAAAGTAACCATGATGGCATTATTACGAAGAATTTTTTCATTCACACTATTTTTAAATGCATGAGTCAATCCTAAATAATAACGGGCATCAAGTGATAAACCAGAGAACTGAAGACCTGCTCCAAATTGCATTCCGAATTGACTTGATCTTTGATTCAGGTTTATATCCTTTAGCTTACCTTTTCCCGGCACCGAAGCAGTACTGTTCGAAGCAGCAGAATATTTATATTTATCATATATAGGGAAACTTGCTACGGGACCCGCAAAAATATTGGGCTCAATTCCGGATTGGGTTCGAATCTGGTATTTGGCCAGCACTGGTATCTGCAAGTGAGTTTCTAAAATATTAACGTTCCCGGCTGCATTATGATCGTTGAAGTAAGCAAAAGACTGGGCATTAAATTTTGCGCCCATCCATGACATGTTTACCTCAGGCTGTATAGCAAATTGCGGGGCAACGTTATATTTAAGATACACACCGGCTAATCCTCTCATCTTCCTATTACCATTACTGAAATTTTTTCCGAGATAGTTAGAAAAATTCAGTCCACCGCGTACTCCAACCATATACTTTTTGGAACTTGCATATTTCGTGCTCAGATATTGAGCATGGGATGGTAGCGCTGTTACAGCGGCCAGTAAAAGGATTGCGAATAAATATGTATATAGGCGTTTCATGATACACCTCTCTTGAATAAGTTTTAATATTTATCATTAATAATTAAACCCCGCCTTCTCTATTTAGTTTCTAAAAACACAGTAATAAA
>DASQZL010000065.1:0-3551 GCA_035638715.1 Balneolaceae bacterium | reverse complement strand
ATTATTTGATTCATTCCCCTTGACAGTCGAAGGCGTGGCCCGTGAAGCACAAATGCACAGATCCACTCTTCAGAAAATAAAAGACGGGGGATATGTATCTCTGAATAGACTACAGCAACTAGAAAATGTATTTCACGACCTAGGAAAAGCTCTCATGCAGGTAAGACTAAATAAATAAAACAATGATAAAAGATATGAAAAAATTGCATAGTTTAATGATGATGTACGCAGCGATGGGGGCAATGATGCCATTTAGTGAACACTACAAAGAAGCACAAAGGCAGCTTACACCGCAAGAACTTGAACAAATTGAGCGATTGCGTGAGGAAAAGGCATTAGAAAGGAAGTTAAAACAAGGACTTAAAAAATGGGATATAAACGGAATATGTGTAATAGCATTAAACCGAAAGAATGCCGAGCGAAAGGCGGAAAAAATTGTTGCTTTACTGAAAGAATCTTGCGCTTAACGATCACATAGACACAAGATATTTATCACCATAAAACGGACACCTATAATTTAGATGCCCGTTTTTTATATCTCCTGTTTTTAAAATTTTAATTTATAGTTTTTGTTTGCCAGGTGGTGACTTGTTTTGTTTCATGATTTTTACTTTTCTGAGAATATTTCAAATGAAGATAAAGCTTGTCCGACTTTTAATTTACCACGGGAAAATAGCCTTAATAAACCACTTGTTTTTAAACAATCTATACTCCATCCTTTAGGTGGAATAGAGTCAGGAATGCTTCCATTCCATTGCCCATATCCTCCTATTCCATCTAAATGGAGAACGTCGCTACATCCACTGAGTCTGCATACCGGAATATCTTCTTTTACGGCTACAAAATCCATATTTCTAAAACCACTATCGTGAATGCGTCTTGTAGGTAAGATAATAAGACTGGTAAACTCTCCAATGTTTTCATTCCACTCTCTTAACGGAAGTGATTCAAATTCTTCTCTGGTCCATTGACTAACCTGTTTTTGTTTTTGCTTTTCACTCATAGTAATTGGCATTTTATTTATAATGAAATTTCACCAGAAGAAACAGAAGTCATCCCATGGTCCGGAACATCATCTATTTTTCTTTTGTAATGTCGTTCATATTTGGCAACAATCTCTTCATTTGAGCGAGAATCGTTTTTAGGCACTAAAATAGACAATCTGTACTGAGGAATATAAACAGTACGTGATTTACTTTTAGATTGAAATTTGGATACTTTCTGCCTTAAATTTGAGGCAATCTGACTGTTGGTTAATGGCCGGTTGTCAGAAAATGTTGAGTCGTAATCTGCGTGCTTCATAGTATTGGTTTTTATTTACTTATTTGGATCTACATTTTCTAATGTTTTAATAAGCCAATCAGCAGCTATAACAGAACTTAAAGCAATATTTTCAATTTTTAAGTCTGCCATTTCCGAATTAGCTAATAATCCTTGCATTGCTTTAGCTGCAAAATATTCTCTTTTGGTTAAACCTGCTTGTGAATCGCTCCATTTACCAGCACCAACAGTTTTATATTCTCCAATAGGTCTTGCAAATGCGTACTTTTCTTTTTGTGCCATATCAAATTTTATTTTTAGTTTGTATTACATGATTATTCTTTATTTACCCATTTTACCGCTTCTTCATAATCCTGGAAGGTGTGAATTGTACATTCTTTTCTTGAAATTAAGCCAAGAATATCATCTATATTTACACCTAATCCAACTGTAAAATCTTTTCCTGACAAAATATGATACATACTAGAATCAATCTCTGAACCTAAAATTAAGTATTTACCACTTTCATCTTCAACACCGGTTACATACTTTTCAAGCAATTCAAGCGGATCGCTTATTTCTATCGTTTCAATTTTTTCTTTGTTGGCAGGAAGCCATTTTTTGATTACTGTTTTCATGGTGTCGTGTTTTTAAAGTTTAATTTTATACTTACTTTAGTTGGGTTTTTGTATGTTTCTACTTTATCCCAATCCTGATAATCACGTATGAAAACATATCCTTTACGTGTCAAATGAAGATCTCCATCAAGAAACCCTTCTTCGCATAAATTCTCGAAAGGATGATCGCTTTCAAATCCACATAATTCATTGCCTTCTTTGTAGTACTTTAGAACTCTTAAATCTAATTTATTCATAGTAGTTTGTTTAATCTGTTTCTAATAATTCAATTTCATGTTCCATATCGTTAATAATATCAAGCATTAATTCAGCCGTCTTATGGCTTAGATACGTGCCCGTATATCTTTTACCTTCAGCATCAAATAATTCATGCTGCTCTTCTCTGAACTGTTTTAATTTATATTCTAAATTGAAGTTGTTCATGTAGTTAAGTTTTATTTGCATGTTGTATAACAAGTGTGTTTATGGACTTGTTGTGGCGCATTAAAACGTTCGCTTCGCCACCACAACACGCAATATAAAAAATACTACGTGTGTGCATCGCTTATACTTTAGTGCTTATTCGAGGAATAAAAAAATAAAGCCCTCGCTAACTATAAACTAAATCAACTTTCGGTTCTTTGTCTTCCCAATGTCTGCCTAAATTAAATTTAAGCTTACCTTGCGGGGTTTCAAAAAACATCAGGTCGTAACGTCTTTTCCCTTTTTTTACTTTTACAATCTCTGTCTTAATGCTTAAATTTTCCTGCACCATCCTCCTGTAATGTTCTTTGATACATGGCTCAAGTTGTTTTCTGTTTTTACCGTTAAACGCTTTGTTCAACATCCAAATTAAAATTCTAATAAACATATCTATATAAATTTAATTTTGGGTACTCTATTTGCTTTTCCCCTCCCGCATTTTATTTTTTATTTGTGGCACGTCCGAAAGTCAGTGCTAAATATTCCGTACTTTTCATATTGCCATCCGTTATGGCATATACATACCAAGCACCTTTCTAATCATATCGTCAGCTTGTTTAATCATTTCCGCATATAGTTCAAATAGTTTCTCGTCCGAACATCGCAGCATCCTATTTGCTACCTCTTTTTTATAAAGTAGTATGTGGTTAAGGCTTTCCGTTGTCTTTTCAATTTCCATATATGCTGCTATGTGCAAACCATTTAAGTCTCCAACTCGTATTGCTGTACTAGCTGTGTTCGCCTCAGAAGTACGCGCTATAACATTTCGTATAGCGCATTGCTGTAGTTCCTCTAATTTACTTCTCATTATATTTGTTTTTAGTAGACAATTCAATATGCAGCCATAAACTTACCTGCTGTTTTTAAGTGGTGCATTTTTCTTTTTATGAACAGTTTTCTTTTGTTTCTCTCCTCCCGGTTACGCTCTCTTTTTCTGATGAGCTCCATGTGAATTTCAGGGAGTGATAACATATTAGCTGGGATGTTTATCTTGGCAGCTACTAATTTCTTTTCTTTTTTACCGACTAAGTAAATAAGCTTTGCTGTGGCGCCATTTACTATAATGTCTTGCTTAAAAGTGAATTTTGTTTCCATGATTATCGTGTTTTTCAAGAACAATATTAAATGAAATATTCCAAACGAACAAATTTTATTGCATTTTTTTATTAATTTATTTTGTTTGTGTTTATA
>DASQZL010000064.1:0-3593 GCA_035638715.1 Balneolaceae bacterium | reverse complement strand
TCGACTGCGATCGTCTCAATGTTTCCACTATGTCACAGAACTTCTCCGCCTGCAGGCCCACCGGCCTAAAAACGGACTGGCAAGATACATATTCCTTGCCCCCTTTGTCAATACTTTTTTATGTATTTTTTTCCTTTTTCTTACAGGCCTCAACAAGGATTTTAATAGGCCCCTGCTTCACTTAAATTGGCTTTTTCCCTTTTCTTAAATGTATCTTTTTTATAATCCTTAAATAATTTTGCCCCAAGATAAAAAAATAGAGTGTTGAACAGTGCGAATAAAAATTTAAACAGTTAAGAGTTCAAAAATTAAGACGACCAATGCACCAATTGCGTTAATGTCTATTCCCGGATTGCCCGCAAAATCCATCATCTAAAAAAAATGAATCAATTATAGAGCAGTCAATTATTAAATCATTATTTCGCAATCATCAATATTTTCTATACTTAAACTCGTTCCCAAACAAGGACCCCATTTAACCACCACAGTCTAAGCTGCGAGTAGGCGTTCTTACTGTCAATGTATAACCAATTATACACTGATAAACTCCTACAGATGTACAGAAAATTCGGTGACGAATTTTATACACGGATGACATTCCAAATATTCGTAAAGAAAGATATGCCTAAAAATGAAAGAAAAGTGTATTCTGCTTGCAGGATGATTCGCAGTTTTCCCGATCAACATATTCTTTTTAAGTTTAAATAAATCTGATAGCAAGCAAAATACTTTGAGGCTAATAAATCAATGAGCTACAAAAACTTTTCTTTTTTCATGAATAGACTTGGCAGGCGATGGAAAATATAAAAAAGTGGAGGTCTGTTTGTAGCCATTAAATCACACGTAGTATCTTATACTTGCATTTCAAAGTGGATACTACCTGAAATTTATAATGCGCCAACCCACAAAGTATAAATCAGGTGGAATAATTACCCAGCTACGGTCAAAGGAACCGACTCTACCCAGTCAAACGGGTCGTCTTTTTTACCTGTTTGAATACCATAAATGGTATCGTAAAGCTTTTGGCCAACCGGCCCACGCTGCTTTTCGTGAACAGAAACGACCTCCCCATCATGACAGATGGATTGCACCGGTGATATAACAGCGGCCGTCCCTGAGCCGAACACTTCTTGCAACGTACCATCACGCCCGGCTTCCATCACCTCATCAATAGTAATTCGCCGCACTTCAACCGACATATCCCAGCTTTTGGCAAGCTTTATTACAGAATCTCTTGTTACGCCGGGAAGAATTGTTCCTTCAAGCGGAGGAGTGATAAGCACATTGTCAATAAGAAAAAATATGTTCATCGTTCCTACTTCCTCAATATATTTATGCTCAAATGCATCAAGCCAGAGCATTTGGTCGAATCCTTTTTCATGCGCTAAACTTGCCGGGTAAAAACTCCCTCCGTAATTACCGGCAGCCTTGGCTTCTCCGACCCCTCCCTTCACGGCCCGCACATATTTTTGGGAAGTTAATAATTGAACCGGTTTCGAATAATATGCCCCCACAGGTGATGTAATAATGTAAAACCGATATGTTTGAGAGGCGCGTGCTGCGATTACAGAATCCCACGAGCAGGCAAGGGGACGAATATAAAGAGAGCCATCTTCCCCCTGAGGCACCCAATCACTGTCTAAACGGACAAGCGTACGAACTCCTTCCATAAAAACTTCTTTACTTACAGGGGGAATACACAA
This sequence comes from Balneolaceae bacterium, assembly GCA_035638715.1. Taxonomy (GTDB): domain Bacteria; phylum Bacteroidota; class Rhodothermia; order Balneolales; family Balneolaceae; genus SMO-BIN1. Next base: position 1,890 of record DASQZL010000064.1, on the reverse strand, counting down.
GCGCCGGCAAGAGTTTGCCATACGCTCGTAATTTTTTTCAATACGAAACAAATTTACTGAATCGCCACCCGTATAATAGGCTTTCATCCCCTCAAAAACCTCCTGTCCATAATGTAATGCATGCATGGCCGGCGTAATTTCAATGGTTCCATATGGTTTGATCACCGGTTGCTGCCATGTACCATCTTCATACTTAACTTCGAGCATGTGGTCGGAAAAAATCCTTCCAAAACCTGGATTACTTAGATCAGTTTCGTCAATCCGACTCTTTTCAATTTCTTGGATTTCAATATTTCCGGAAGTTTTCATAGATTTCTACTTAGTAGTTGATGGCTCAATTAAAAAAAACTCTGAGTCAATACGATAAATTATTCCCAAAAACACGGTAATGTATTGACAATTGCTACACCCGCGATTTTATGTCTTATCAATGTAGTCAAAGATTCAAACCAATCCAGTTTAGATGCCTTTAAATATTATAAATACAAACTTAACTGCTTTAGCGATTTTTTGCATTACCATTTTCGCCTTCTGTTAAATACAAAAATAAGTATCGGTAGAAAGTTCATTCCGTGTTATAATATACTAATTATTCGATAGATAAGAAGGCTTGGTAAAAATCGGAAATATATCAATTTGGATATACCGACGATGGTCTGAACAAATCCTCATATGCTTTCAATTATTACCCATTTTTAACGATTATAAGAGTTATTATCACTTGAAAAGCTATTTGCCGAAGGCATAATAAATAGGGATTGATTTCGACAGTTCTGCAAACCCTCTCTAATGCCTTCTTAAACTTTACTAAAAATAAATAATTAACGTTAAAAATTTCAGGAAACTCTGAGCTGTTTTGACAGCATAACGAATGCTATATAAGCAGGTCGGGAAATTTATAACTGATTATTCAAAATTTCCAGCAGGGGTCGCAGGGAGGACCAAAAAAACTTAATCTATGATCTCACGCGGCAATCTTGATGGAATTTGAACCAAGACCTCATAATTCATGTGATTAATCATTTCACTGAAGGAAGCGACTGAAATTTCTTCATTATCCTGTTTGCCGATGATTACAACTTCATCACCCTTTTTTACCTCCGGAATATGTGTAACGTCAATAGTCAGCAAATTCATGTTAACCAAGCCGGCCACACGCGCACGATGACCATTAATCAATACGATGCCTACATTTGTTAAATTTCGCTTAAATCCATGGGAGTACCCTATGGCAACTGAGGCAATCTGCTCTTCACGACTGGTTTGATATGTGGTGCCATAACCGATGAATTCACCCGGTTTAACGGTTTTGGTGCTCATAACTTCACTTTTCCAGGTCATCACGCGCTGTAATGGATCTTTATGTACCTTGTTGATGTCCGTATAATTTTTCAGGAAGTTCATATAGGTCTCCCGATTTGGCCAAAAACCATACTGCGCAATACCGATCCGTACCATGTCCATAATAGTATCGGGGTAATTCAGAGTAGCGGCCGAACAAGCGGTATGCCTATACTTTTCTTTAATACCCTGATCTCGTAAATAAGAATAATGTTTTTCAAAACTTTCAATTTGATTCATTATTCGCCTGTAATTGCTCACACTTTCGGCGCCTGCATAATGTGTGCAAATTCCATCAACCTGCAGCCATTCTTCATGTTTTTTAATAAATTTGGCGACTCGCTCCAGGTGATTTTCCTCAAATCCAAGACGATTCATTCCGGTTTCAAGCTGTAGATGAATCCGCGCCGGCTTCTCCAATTTTCTGGCCTGATCGGCTGCAGCCTGTAAACGGTCAAATTCAAAGACAAAAAATGAGACATCCTTTTCAATGGCCCAGGCAATTTCGGGATTACCGATCATCCCCATAATCATTACATGGCTGTCGGA
>DASQZL010000063.1:0-3296 GCA_035638715.1 Balneolaceae bacterium | reverse complement strand
AGATCCGTTTATGACGCTATTTTATCCGGGCCGCCAGCAGGACATGGTCAAATCCATGCTGGATATGTATAAGCATAATGGCTGGCTGCCCAAATGGGAACTGGCGGGCGGTGAATCCTATGTGATGGTGGGGGACCCGGCGGTGCCGGCCATTGCAGACACTTGGCTGGACGGACTGCACGCCTTTAATAAAAATATAGCTTACCGGGCGATGACCCACGAATCGATGGACACAACCACGGTCAATCCCATCCGGCCCGGGCTGAAAGTGTACCTGAAAAAGCATTACATTCCTGTGCATACCAAGGGAGTCTGGGGCGGGATGTCCACAACCCTCGAATACGGAATTGCTGATTATGCCCTGGCGCGGTTTGATTCGACGATCAGCCGTACCGGAGATGTGGCTTCGCTGATGAAACGAGCCCATTATTACAAAAACCTCTATGATAAATCCGACGGGTTTTTGCGTCCCAGGAATGCCGATGGAAGCTGGTACAAACCATTCAATCCTACAACAAAAAAAGAAAATCAGCCTGGTTTTGTAGAGGGCAATGCATGGAATTACTTGTTTTTCGTCCCCCAGGATCCGCACGGACTGGCACAATTGATGGGAGGGCCGGACCAATACATCCAGCGCCTGCAGAAAAGTGTTGACAAGGGATATTTTGGCATGTGGAATGAGCCGGACATGGCCTTTCCGTATATGTTCACCTACTTTAAAGGCGCTGCCTGGCGAACCCAGAAAGCCGTGCGGGAGACAATGAAACAATCCTATACGACGGGGCCGGGCGGTCTGCCGGGCAACGATGACTGCGGAGTGACCTCAGCCTGGTATGTCTTTTCGGCGCTTGGTTTTTATCCGGCAGATCCGGCCAGTGGGAAATTCAGGCTGGGTAGTCCGGTCTTTAACAAGGTCACCATTCATCTGAATAGTAAATTTTATCCCGGCAAAACGTTTACGATCAGGGCCAATCATGCATCAAATAATAATATTTATATTCAATCGGCCACACTTAACGGCCAGCCGTATAATAAGGCGTATATCACACATAATGCTATCGAAAACGGCGGCACACTGACGCTGGATATGGGTTCCCAGCCTGCTAAAAATCGGTAGATTGGTTAAGGCCATCAGATCGGACTTGGAGATCGCGGAAAAATGAATCCGAAGGTTTTAAAATCCAGGCTATAGCTGCCTCATTATATGATCAAATTATGGGCCATGAAAATATTCAAGTTTAAAAGAGCTTGGCTTCTCGTTTTATTTATCGTTTCCCCGGCAGCAATTCGGGCACAACAAAAAGTGCCGGTTGATTATGTAAAAACACACATCGGCGGGGGGAGTCATCGCCTGACGACCTCCGGTCTTGGTGGTGCTTTACCTCCCGGCTATCCCCAGCTGGCACCAAATTTAACCCCCGGTATCAAAGATAGTTATCTGGGGAGCAAAATTTATGGATATCCGGCCGGTAGTGCTTCCTTCCGGCCAACGACGGGAAGCGTTAAGACCAAGCCTGATAATATTGCTTTGAGCTTCAAAAATGGAATGGCGCAATCGCGCAAAGCTCACAGCGGGTTTGTCTTATCAGCGCCGCATCATGCGACCAATATTGTTGTCGGCCAGGATGAAAAAGAGGTAGTCCACATCGCCGCTCACGCCCTGGCCGGTGATATTAAAGCTGTTACCGGAAAAAAGCCGTTGTTGAAGACAAGCGCTCGTAGCCTCAAAGGATCTGTTGTCGTCATAGGTACCGTTGGCGATCCATTGGTACAACGTCTTTTAAAAAAATATGATCTGCCTGATATAAAAGGGAAATGGGAACATTTTTTGATCCGCGTGTTGCCTGATAAGCGATATCCTTCCCAAAAAATATTATTAATCGCCGGCAGTGACCCGCGCGGGGCCGCTTATGGAGCCTTTACCATTAGCAGACTGATCGGGGTATCGCCGTGGAAGTGGTGGGCTGATGCCACGCCTGCCCAAAAAAGGAAGCTTACCATCAATAGCGATATTAACATTGAGCAAGGTCCTTCGGTTAAGTACCGCGGGATTTTTCTGAATGATGAAGACTGGGGACTGCGTCCCTGGGCGAAGAAAACCTTTGAGCCGAGACTCGGCAAAATAGGACCGAAAACGTATGCCAAAATATTTGAATTGCTACTCCGGTTGAAAGCAAATACTATCTGGCCGGCCATGCATCCGGGCACCACGCCTTTTTTTAATGTGAAAGGCAATGAAAAAATGGCCCGGAAGTACGACATCGTGATCGGTACCGCCCACAATGAGCCTATGATGCGTGACAATAATGAAGAATGGCATTCCAAGACAATGGGTCCTTTTAATTACCTCACCAACCGGGATTCAGTTTACAATTATTGGAAACAACGGGTAAAACAAGTCGCAGGGGATCATAATATTTATACTCTTGGCATGCGGGGCGTCGGCGATAGCGGTATGAAAGGAGCATCAACGCTTTCACAAAAAGTAGCTTTATTATCCCGCCTAATAAAAGATCAAAGGGGACTGCTCAAGAAATATGTGAATCCTGATCTCAGTCAGGTGCCGCAGGTTTTTATACCCTACAAAGAAGTCTTGCCGGTTTATGATCATGGATTGAAAGTGCCGGATGATGTTACTTTGATGTGGCCCGATGATAATTACGGCTATATCCGAAGACTAAGCGACAAATCAGAGCGCCAGCGCAGCGGCGGATCCGGTATTTATTATCACCTTTCCTACTGGGGCAGCCCGCATGATTACCTGTGGCTTTCCACCACGCAGCCGGGACTGGTCTGGGAAGAAATGCAAAAAGCATGGAATTATGACGCCAGAAGGATGTGGATTGCCAATGTCGGAGATATCAAACCGGCCGAGTATAACATACAATTTTTCCTGAATATGGCCTGGAATATTCATGACATCAAACCGGGGAATATCCTTCAACACATGCGGCAATGGTCAGCCAGCATCTTTGGCCGGCAAAATGCGAAAGCCATAACAAAGGTAAAAGACCAATATTACCGGCTGGCTATGATCCGGCGGCCGGAGTTTATGGGCTGGAGCCAGGTATATCCCCAGACGCCTACAAAAAACACCGCCTTCCGGCCTTTTTTTGATGGAGATGAAATCGCCCGACGGCTCAATGCATATAAAAGGCTCATCCGGAAAGTCGAGCAAATAAAAAAGAATATTCCGGATGACAGGAGGAACGCCTACTTCGAGTTGGTCAGGTATCCGGTGGAAGGAGCAGCTTATATGAATGAGAAATTCCTGTATGCCCAAAAAAGTCGCCTTT
>DASQZL010000062.1:0-2935 GCA_035638715.1 Balneolaceae bacterium | reverse complement strand
CCCGGAAAAAGAAATATCCTATTGCGTGGTCGCGGGCCAATTTAAATACGCCCTGGCTGGCGCCGGGACGACTGCTGCTGTTTGTCCAGATCGCCCAGCCGTCGGACACCATGCATGTCCACATGAAAATCGACGGCAAGTCGGTGCATCTTAAAAAAGCGTATTCATCCATACGGAAACACGGGCGTGATTTTTTAGGATTTTATGCGAACGTATCGTCCCTTCAAGCCAATAAAAAATATCATCTTACGTTAACATTACCCAAACTGGAAAAGGGCCAGTTCCAGGGTGTCTTTTTTGAAAATGTGAAGCGGGCAGAAACAAGGTCCATTGATTATTAAGATTCCACTTTAAAGAGGATAGTGGTTTGGATATTTTTTACTTAGAATGGTCATTTTCGTCTTGCGTCTGCCGTTAGATTCACTACATTTAAAAGAGGATGATGTTCAATCTACTAATGATTCAGCAATATGGACATGGAAAAAAAGAATTCCCGGAAAAAGAATAATAATAACTCGAATAAGAATAATGGCTCGATAGGCCGGAAAGCTTTTTTAAAGCGGATGTCACTCCTGGCAGGGGTGCCATATGGATTGATGAAGCGTTTTGATACGGCCGGCCGGGGCAATGGTGAAGTACATTCAGTGTCGGGCAACAACCAGAATTATTTTTTTGCAAAATCACCGCTGGCTTCCACCCCTTACGCTAAAATTCCTGCCTCTGAAATAGAACCCCGCGGCTGGCAAAAAGACCAGTTGCAGCGGATGGCCAACGGCCTGGGAGGTCATTTAGGCGACATATATCCCAATGTAGGGCCCAACTGCGCCTGGAAAGGTGGGACCGGGGATAGCTGGGAACGCGGACCCTACTACATGGATGGGCTTGTTGCACTGGCGTACGTGCTGGATGATGATGAATTAAAAAATAAAGCGCAGAAATGGATCGAATGGACACTGAACAGCCAGGAGCCCAGTGGTTATTTTGGTCCAAAGCCGCATTCGGGTCCTGAGAAATCATCGCCGAAGATACAGCGGGCCAACAAGCCGGACTGGTGGCCGCGGATGATTGTTTTAAAAGCCTTGCAGACGTATCAGGAGTCCACGGGTGATGAGCGTATCATCCCGTTTATGCAGAAGTATTTTAAATATCAGCTCAAAACCTTGCCCGACAAACCGCTCAAGCACTGGACGTGGTGGGCCCAGGCGCGGGGCGAGGATAATATTTACAGCGCCTGCTGGCTTTATAATCGTACCGGTGATCATTTTCTGCTCAACTTGGCTGATTTGCTTGACAAACAGACCTTGGACTGGCCGAAGGGATTTGCCAACCGGGACCTGCCTTCCCGCCATGGGGTAAATGTGGCGATGGCATTAAAGCATCCGGGGCTGCGCTATCTGCGAACAAAAGATAAAAAGTGGATTGATGCCTTGGATACGGGTCTGCAGTACCTGCATGATCAATATGGGTATCCAAGCGGCATGAATTCCGGCGACGAGATGCTGCATGGCAATAAACCTACGCACGGCACCGAGTTTTGCTCGGTCGTTGAGACCATGTTCAGCATGGAAATATTATCTGAATTGACGGGTAACGTCCGGTATATGGACAAGCTTGAACGGGTTGCGCTGAATGCCCTGCCCACCCAGGCGACGGATGAATGGTCCGCGCGCCAATATTTTCAAACAGTTAACCAGGTGCGCGTTAGCAAGGGATACCGCAATTATACCACAAAATATAATAATGCCAGTTGTTTCGGTCTGACGACCGGCTATCCATGCTGTACGGTGAACATGCATCAGGGCTGGCCCAAATACATTAATAATTTATACATGGCTTCGGCTGATGGCGGGATCGCGGCTATGTTTTACGGTCCCAGCAAGGTCAATACCAAAGTGGCTGATGGCGTGCCCCTCACGATAAATCAGCAGACCGATTATCCGTTTGAGCAAGATATTCAATTTGAATTCTCGCTGCCTCATTCCACGGAATTTCCATTTCATCTGCGTATTCCCGGCTGGACAAAAGGAGCCAAAATTATGGTAAACGGACATACGGTCCGTGCCCCGGAAAGCGGCCAGATGGTGAAAATTGATCGACGGTGGAAAAATGGCGATGAAATTCACCTTCACTTGCCTATGTTTATCAGAACCAATCGGTGGAAAGAAAATACCGTATCCATAGAGCGCGGCCCGCTGCTGTACGCTCTTCATGTTCCCGGCAAATGGAATAAAATAGGCGAAGAATACAGCGTGCCGATTTGGGAAGTCCAGCCTCAGGGCGACTGGAATTACGGGCTTCTGGTTGACCAAAAAAATCCGGAGCAGTCATTTGAAGTTGCCAGGCCTTCGAGGAAAGGATATCCCTGGTCGGTAAAAGATGCGCCGATCAAACTGAAGGCAAGAGGAAGGAAACTTTCGCAGTGGCAGCCCTATATGTCCGTCTCCGGCCCGCTGCCGCCCAGCCCGGTGCATTCGGACCACCCCACCGAGCAGCTTGAGCTCATTCCCTACGGGAGCAGTGTGCTGCGGGTAAGTGAATTTCCGGTACTCAAGACGTAGATTGACGGTAGTTACCTGTCATGCTAACTTTATCCGATTCTTGGAAAATCATCCCAGTCGGGATCGCGTTTTTCAAGAAAAGCGTCGCGGCCCTCCTGGGCTTCATCCGTCATATAAGCAAGGCGCGTAGCTTCACCCGAGAAAATCTGCTGACCCACCATGCCGTCATCCACCAGGTTAAAAGCATATTTGATCATCCTGATTGCCGTCGGACTTTTTTGCAGTATTTCCTGTGCCCACTGGAAAGCCGTTTCTTCCAGCTCATCATGCGGAACCACCTTGTTAACCATGCCCATTTCAAAGGCTTCCCGGGCGGAGTAATTACGGCCAAGAAAGAAAATTTCGCGGGCCTTTTTTTGTCCCACTTGCCGGGCCAG
>DASQZL010000061.1:0-6285 GCA_035638715.1 Balneolaceae bacterium | reverse complement strand
TGCATCAAGTCCTGATCATCAATCAGAATAAATGCCTGTCCATAATCTATCTTTTTGTAAGCATCCAAGATAGATCCATTCGTTCCGTTGGAGCTGACTTTATCCCGCAAATCGATTGTCTTCAGATTTCCATTCTGTGGAATCTGTATCATTTGAAGTAATTTTTGACGTTGTTCAAATGCTTTCAGAAACCGATATGCAAAAATGCTTGTGACAATAATAATACCTGAATATCCAAAAATAGCAGATACGTAAGGAATGGTCGGATTCCCCAATCGTACCGAATGCAAATTAAATGAGAATAGTCCGGCCGTAACGATTAATCCAAAAAACCATACCCCGGCTATCCATGTGCCGAATTCAAAGGCCGACATGGATTTATCCCACGCACCAAGTTGTGCTGGTGCTTCCATTTGAATAAAGCGGTCCTGTTCCGCCTCAATTTCCCTGTTTTCCAGCGTCATGAGATCATAAATCAGGATGATAACACCGATTGTGAATAGTACTCCGAAAATAGCAAGCAAAACGCGAGATAATGACATGGCAGGCCGGACAGCGTGGCTCCACCAATCAAGGCCTAAAACTCTGTATATATAAATCTCTTTTGTGCCTCCGAGCGCAAAGCTTCCGACCATGCCCAGCATGCCTACAAATAATAGACCGAAACTTAATTTGGATAATTGATCTTTGAACCTGCCAATGCCTTTAATTTGCCGGATGGCCTCATAAGCAGCACCGATTACAAGAAAACCAAAGGTGCCGAATAATGCCATATGGCCGTGGGCCGGGGTCACCCATGTGCCGTGTTCCCAGACATTGGTACCGGCAAATGTTTGGGTAAAACCCAGTACTCCGGCTCCCACCAATTCAAAAATTGCGGAGCCAAAGAGAAAATAGAATGCTGCTTTATTTTCGAGGGGTTTTGTTCCATGCTTTTCATCAAGATAAACATGCCAGATACAGAATACCATGGGGAGCGGTTCAAGTGCGCTGAAGAGCGAGCCCCAGAATTGCCAAAAAGCTGGTGTGCCTATCCAGAAATAATGATGAGCATTTCCAAGCAGCCCCGTTAGAACAACCAGGCTAACCCCCCAGAATACGGCGAGACCTACTTCTTTTTCATCGGCCCCAAAAAATTTATATAGCAAAAAACCAATCAGACTAATATGGATGCATTCCCAAACACCTTCGACCCAGTAATGAACAATAAACCATCGGTAATATTCCTGCACATCGAGATTTTTAGAAAACCAAAGAGAGAATACCCACATGGCGGCCAGTCCGGATACGCCTATAGCCAGTCCCCAATGCATCTCATTCCATTTCTTCATTTTTTTGGGAAACATATGGACGGTCAGATAGGCAAAGATTGAAAATCCAACCAGCAAAAGAATATCGCTAATTCGTCCTGCTTCAAGATACTCTTTCCCCTGTTGCAGCCAGGGCTGATTCCACAACCAACCGGCGATCCCTTTTTGCGCAAGTGGGAGCGTCGCGGCCGTCCAGGCTACAACAACCCATATTGCGATGAGCAAAAATTTGGCGAGCCATGCTGGCCTGACTTCCCTTTCACCCAATAAGGGACCTATAAAAAGAATTGTACCAATGAATCCTGTGACAAGCCAGACGATACCCAAATTTAAATGAAAAGCCCGTGCCACATTAAAATTTAAAACCCCCTTCAATAGATCCGGATCCATCTGGATTACCGCCAACAGTAATCCAAATGCAACCTGCAGGGCAAAAATGATCAACATGCTAACAAAAAAGCGATACGCAAGTTTTTGGGTCTGATAACGAATTTTCATTTTAGCTTACTCTTTTACTTTAAAGATTTGATATAGGCGATCACATTGGACAGTTGCTCGTCTGAAATATTTCCTTCAAAAGAGGGCATCTTTCCTTTATGGAACCCTTTTACTATCTTGGCATCGGGATGAAGGATGGATTGTTTGAGATAAGCATTATTAGCTTCAACCGATTTGCCATTGTTAAGTTTTACTGTTGAATTGTATAGCCCTTTCCACGTCGGTCCTATTTTCTTTGATCCGTCGGTCGAATGACAGGCCGTACAACCCAGTTTCATAGCAACTTTTTTTCCTTTGGCTACCGCCGATGGACTGCTTTGTCCCCCGCTATTATTTGTTGGGGTTGAAGTATTAGCTGCTTTTGTCCCCGTTGCGACCGACAGACCACTGCGTTTTTCTAATTCTCTTCGTTTACGTTGTATGACAGTTTTTTTGGCCTTAACCTTTGGCGGCCATCCTTCGGTATTTAGTTTTGAGCTGTACTTCAGAAATGCAATCAGAGCGTTAATCTGTTGGGGGCTAAAGCTCAAATTGGGCATCAGAGATTCAGTTCCGCTTCGATACTTTATTCTCTTTTGGGCTCCTTCAAATTTTGATAAATACTTTTTTAAGGATGATATATTGGTTTGATTATTCTTTTTGAGCTGCTTCAACTGCATTTTGACCATTGTTTTGGTCGGATAACTACCCGGAGAACCGAGAAAAGCCTTTAACCACGCAGGACCTGTTTTTTTGTAAATTTTGGTGAGGTCCGGTGCAAAGTAAGCTCCATTTCCCACAATGGTATGACAATCCATGCAGTTGTATGCCTGGAATATCTTTTTCCCTTTCAGGGCCGTCTCCTTCCCAAAAATTACGTTTTTTGTTTGGGGCCGGTGATGCTTTTTGGTTTTTGAAAATGAGAAAACACTCAGTGCGATCCAGATTATAACCATGACGCTTATTACGGGCAGGACCGTTTTGCGAGCTGTCTTTTCTAAATCATTCATGTTTATTCCCCTTTTATTTATTCCTCGTCGTGATTCATTAAAACTTTCAAAGCTCGTACAAATACCCAGAAAACATAAAGGCTCAGCAAAAATCCCAAACCATAATAGATTCCCCAAAGCCATGTCGACACAGCGAAATAGTGATTAAAATCAAATTGGTATGGAGTCGATATTAATATGAAGAATAGAGTTATTAATATCGCAACAACGAATATTTGCCGATTGGATTTCATGATACCTCTTATTATTAATTAAAAAGGATCAAAGCATAAGAACTCTGTTGAAGCTATTCCCAACTCTTTATTAATATATATGATATAAATTATTAAATCAATAAAAAAGGTAAAAACAGTTTTTAATTGATTTGATAATTGTTTGTCGCCTTATTTTACTATTCACGACTCATTTATAAAATCAATCAAATAAATGCAGCAATAAACTCCGGAATATGAATAGCAGGGAAAGTCTCTATAACAATGCAGTCATAGTCCGGTGAAAGAGGACACGAGCATGTGTACCCTCCAAATGTTTAGATTCACCTGAAAAAAACTTCTTAATTTTTAGTTAACGCGGTCGTATTTAACTGGGAGTGTTAAACAAATAAGTTTACGAAGGAGCCTTTCTTCTAACTAATTATGCCCAACGCAATCGTATGCCATTTAAAATTACAAGCATCACTGATAATTCGTGGATGAGCATTCCTGCGGCCATATGTACTGCTCCCATAAATACACCAGCCAACAATCCTCCAACTGCGAGCAGCGCCACAGCCACGTTCTGACGAATATTGCGTAATGTTTTTTGTGATATACGTAACGCTTTAGGTACGTTCATTAAATCATCTGTCATTAAGGCAATATCAGCCGTCTCGATAGCCACATCCGTTCCGGCCGCTCCCATTGCAATACCAACATCCGCCCTGGCAAGCGCCGGGGCATCGTTAATACCATCGCCAAGCATCGCAACCTGCCTGTAATTCTCCTGAAGTTCTTGAATATAGTCGTTTTTATGCTTAGGAAGTATACCGGCATGATATGCTTCTATTCCTAACTTGTCGGCAATGGACTTTGCAGTCGATTTTCTATCCCCGGTAAGCATCACAATTTCTTTTATCCCCTGCTTATATAGTTGTTTGATCATCTGCGGGGCTTCCGGCCTTATTCGATCAGCAATCCCAATCATTCCAATTAACTGAAGATCCCTTGCAACAAAGACAATCGTTCGTCCCTTTTTTGCGAGCCTTGTAACCTTCTCATCAAATGCACGTGTTATTTCTATTCCGGATTTGCGCATCAAATCACGGTTACCCACAATTATCTTATGTGTTTGATAAATCGCTTCCACCCCCAGTCCGGTATGCGATTCAAAGCTATCCGGTTCGGATATCGCACCAGACTGCTTGGCTTTCGCCATGATGGCTTGTGCCAGCGGGTGCTCAGATACCGATTCGGCAATTGCCGCCCAGTGTAGAAAGTCCCGGAATTCGCCGTTTAGTTGATTTGCTTCTTTTTCTTGTAGATTAATATGCGATAAACCCTCAGGGGGTTGGTTCTCCTGGATTTCGCCAGCTGGCATATTCAATTTTTTAAGTACTACCAAATCCGTAACCCTGGGTTTCCCTTCGGTAAGCGTTCCCGTCTTATCCAGCGCTACGGCTGTTATTTTCCCGGCATTCTCCAGGTGCTCTCCTCCTTTAATAAGGATACCCTGCCGCGCTGCCCGGCCAATGCCCGATATCACTGAGATAGGTGTTGAAATAACGAGGGCGCCGGGACAGCCAATCACCAATAGGGTAAGTGACAGCTCCAAATCCATGGTAAAAAGGTAAGATGCGATGCTCAGGCCAACAATGGTTGGTGTGTACCATTGGGCAAAACGCTCGATAAACCGCTGAGTAGGCGCCTGCTCTTCCTGGGCCTCTTCAACTCGACGGATAATTTTAGCAAGTGTCGTATCGGCACCGGATTGCAATGCCAGCACTTGAATATGTCCATTTTGATTAATTGTACCAGCATATACTTCTGAATTGACCTGTTTTTCAGCTGGAATAGACTCTCCGGTAATCATGCTCTCATCAACCGTTGTTCTACCTGATTCGACGGTCCCATCCACCGGGATTTTTGCACCGGGTTTTACCAGAACCCGCATTCCTTTTTCTACCTCGCGTGCCGGAATTTTCTTGCGGTCTTTACCTTTTAATACGAGGGCCGTATCAGGTACCATATTTATCAGTTCCCGCAAGGTGCTCCGGGTCTTACGCATGGTTCGGGCTTCGAGCCATCCGCCCAGCAAGAATAAGAAAGTGACGGCCGCTGCTTCCCAATAGACGCCAATTGCCAGTCCACCAATGGTAGCAACGGTAACAAGCAGCTCTATATTGGTGTTACGATTTTTCAAACCTTGCAACGCCAGTCTGGCGATCTCAAATCCTGCTAATGATGTTGAAAATATCATCAATGTATCAAAAAGGACGAGGGGGCCTCCCATTAAACTGCTACCCCATCCACTGATAATGAGTAAACCGCTTCCGAAGAGCAAGGTTATTTTGTAATCGGCAGATTTTTTAAGCGCCTTTAATACGGCTTTAATCCTTTGTCTAAACATAACAGGTACTTATTTTATCAGAATTGCGATACTTCTGCTTTATACCCCGATTGATGCACGGCCTCTACCAGTTTTTCCCGGGAGATGATATCGGCATTGTGCTCTACTTCAATGCGTCCTGTATTGAAATGGACTTTGGCCATTTGCACTCCATTTTTCTGGCTCAAATTTGATTGGATATTGCTTACGCATGTTGGACAACTAAGCTCATCACTTCGTAAGATCGTCTTCATTACAGAATTTTTTTAATTTGTTTTATTTCAATGCATCCAAAAGGTAATAGATGGGATTTAGCACTAAAATGAGTCAGCTCAATTAAGTGCAAAAATTTTTAAATAGATTAAACCGGGAATTAAAAATAATCCAAGTTCGATATAGAAATGGCATTTATAGGAATCTGAAAAATATTTATTCCATTAGATGTCGCTCTCAGATCAAACGGGAAGGTAGAGGACAAACGGCCAGTCAAACACTCTGAAAATAATCGTTCCGTTAAGCTCTATGCTATGAATGTGACGATATTTCTTTCAATTCAGACCTGTTGTTGATAGCAACCCATTGCCTACCGGAGGTAATCAGACCATCTCTCTGCAGCTGACTCATGATTCGGCTTGCCGTTTCAGTAGAAGTACCGCTCATATCAGCCAAATCCTTGCGGGAAAGAGGTAGTTGAATCAACAGTCCAGACTCGTCTTCTTCACCAAATTTATCCGCCAGTTTAAGAAGTACACAGGCCACACGTGTTTTTACCGGTAATGTTGCCAAATATTGAATCCGTTTTCGGGAATCGTTCAATCGATCAGTCGTTATTTCCAGAACTAACATTGCTACTGAGGGATATTCATTCATTATATCCTGAAAATCTTTAAGTCGAATTGATAGGA
>DASQZL010000060.1:0-17064 GCA_035638715.1 Balneolaceae bacterium | reverse complement strand
GCTGGTGGGCCCGCCGGGCAACCGCACCGCGATCGGGGCGAGCCTGCGGCTGGTATACGATGATGGAAAGAAAGGCCCGCGGCGGGCTATCCAGGCGGGCGCGGGCTACTGGTCGCAGAACAGCCCGGTGCAGGTGATGGGCTATCCGGCCGGCCGGCGCCCGGCGGCGATATTGGTCCGATGGCCAGATGGGAGTAGAGAAAAAGTAAAGTTACATAAGAAGAAATTTAACTACACTATTTTGTCTGTGAAAAATAATGAATAGAGATTAGGAAGAATGGCATTATGATAATGGTAATCATATTGTTTAACGCTCCACAAGACTCAAAATACCGTCAGATATCATCTTATCCGAATCCAATCTTTTATCATTTAAACTCTACAAGAGTCAATACGACAGATTAAACGGTACATATCAGAAAGAAGCAATACCCAATCTGAAAACAGATAGGGCAAGTTTAACATTTTAGAAAATTATATAAGAAATGAAAAATAGGAATTAATGGGTGATTTAACATAAGCTTATCCACCTTTAATAACTTATTCTGAAATAAACTTATTATTATCCTAAGAAAAGAAATAAATTCAATTTATGTTTCCTGTAATTTTATTATCGATAATTTATTAGTTACTTAACTTTCATATCTCTAATTAAATCATATAACTCCGTCAAAATACTGAATGCAATTCAATTTTAAGACCTCATTGGTGACAGCTCTTTGTAGGTTTATTTCCAATATTTAAGCGTGAAAAATACATTTAAATTTTGATATCAATCAATAATTCATCATAAAAAATATTAAAAATAATTTTTATGATGGAAAATAATGTTATAAATTAAGGCCAAAATTAATTTAAGGTTATATAAAATAGATTGCGTTCGCTCAGCAATACTTAAGCGAAAGGTCACTATTTATTATTCCATTTATTAATTCCACATCTCAACAATTAATCTATAAATTATCAGAATTATTCAATAAATCCTCTCTCTAAAGTTATAAGAGCAAATCAAAATATCTTATGTTTATTAATTTATAAGAATGATTTATAATAATAAATAACAAAACGAAATAGAAAAAACGTAAAGTAATAACAAAAAAAAATATATTTTGTATTTATAATATTTGTTTATAATTTAGATAAGACTTTAAAAGAGGTGGTTTCACATTAAACAAAAAGAAAAACAAATGTAAGGCATTATGATACTATATGATAAAAGGTTGCTAAAGGTAATTTTATTTCTTTTGGCTTTTTTATTTACCGCTATAGGAGCGAGGGCTCAGCAAGTGACAGTCAATGGAACTGTTAAAGATAGTAAAACGGGTGAAACGCTTCCTGGTGTGAATATTCAGGTTAAGGGGACAACTCAAGGAACAATAACAAACAACAAAGGCGAATATAAACTTCAGGTTCCCAGCTCCCGGGATACATTAATATTTTCGTATGTTGGGTATAAGTCGCAAAGCATTCCGGTGGGGGGACGTAGTACTATTAATGTTAAACTGAAGCCAACTGCGCTTCAGGGTGAACAAATGGTTGTAACAGGCTATTTAACCCAGTCCGAAAATAATGTTATTGGTTCGGTTAGTCATGTTGGTTCAACTAATTTGCAACAGAGCAATACGACGAATGTAGCAAGTATGCTCGAAGGTAAAGCAGCTGGAACTTATGTGTCTCAAAATAGCGGCCAGCCAGGTACCAATCCGACTATATTAATTCGGGGCAAGGGATCTATTTCGGCGGGTAGCAGTCCTCTTTATGTTATAGATGGAACCATTTCGAACTATAACAATGTCAATCCTGAAGATATCAAATCCATAACTATTTTAAAGGGACCAGCAGCAACGGCAATATATGGATCAAGAGCTGCCAATGGTGTTGTTGAGATTACTACCAAAAGCGGGAGCGCGCAGAGTAAAACAAATTTCGATGTTAATTTAACATCGGGAGTGGCACACGCCCTTGAAGGTAATCTTCACTTTATGAATGGCGCTCAATTTCTAAACTACTATAAAGCAATAGGTCAAAATCCACCACCCTATGCTGATACCCAGGCAAACACTAACTGGTTTCGTTTGATGTTCCGTCCTGCAGTGATCCAGAAATACCATGTTTCTGCCTCAAGTGGCACTAAAAAGGATCAATTCTATGTATCAGGCAATTATTATCAAAATAATGGTACGCGAATCGTCGATCATTATCAGCGTATCGCCGGCAGAGCAAACTACACGCATATATTTAACAGCAAATTTACAATTACCACCCGGTTGAGTGGACGTTATGTTAAAAATGCCCAGCCTACCAGTGGACATGTGCTTTTTGCTGCTTATGAAGGAGTTCCCTGGGATAAACCCTACAATAGTAATGGGACCCTCCGTAAAGGTGTTTTAGGAGAAAACTGGGTGACGCGTGATGCCCGCAACCCATTATATGATGCACAATATAACTATAACCGAACACGAACCTATCACTTTTACATAAATCCTGAATTGTCTTATCAATTTAGCAATTACTTTACGCTTACGTCCAATAATAAAGTAGACATAAACAATAATCTTAATGAAACTTACTTGGATAAGCGTACAGTCTATGGGGCCAGTACAAATGGTTCTCTGAGTAATTCCAGCGGCAACACTGATAATGTTGAGACTTCCGATCTCCTCAAGTACAAGCAAAGCATAAATAGAAATAATCTAAACGCTGTATTGGGATTTGAATATCAAAAACAAAATGTATGGAACTTTAACGCCACCGGGACGGGCATTGGCAACTTCGATGTCTTAGACCTGGCTGCTAATCCTTATCAAGTAGGTGGTAGTAAAAGTGATTATAAATTCATGTCTCAATTCCTGCAGTTTAAGTATAACTACTATCATAAATACTTTTTCACAGGATCATTTAGAAGAGACGGCTCCTCTCGATTCGGCTCTAAAAATCGTTATGGCAACTTTTATGCCTTTGGAGGTGCCTGGATGTTAAGTAATGAAGGTTTCTTCAAAAAATGGAATCCGGGGTTCATAAATCAACTTAAATTGAAATTGGCTTATGGTATCACCGGCAATGCCCAAATTGGAGATTATGCTTCTCAAAGCCTCCAAAATTATGGGTTAAAATACATGGGAAATCCCGGTTCTTATCCTGCTAATTTGGGGAATGAGGCTCTGACTTGGGAAAAACAACATGACTGGCAGTTAGGGTTAAATGCCAAGTTTTTTAATTCACGATTAAACGTATCATTTGATGCATATAAGAAAAAAGACACCAATTTATTGCAGGGCGTACCACTCGCATATTCAAGCGGCTTTACTTCTCAATTACAGAATATTGGTGCAGTTCAAAATAAAGGATTGGAAGGAACCATATCTACTGTCAATGTTCAGTCGGGCGGATTTACTTGGACCACAAGTTTAAACATTACGTATAATCACAATAAAGTGGTAGAGCTTTATAATAATAAATCAATAATCCAGAGTGTCAATGGCACGGGTATGCAAATCATTGATATAGGGAGCGAACTTAATACATGGTATATGCCAAAATGGGCCGGCGTTAATCCACAGACCGGAGATCCCCAATGGCAAAAAATCGTGAAAGGCCCTAATGGGAAAAAGAAGATCGAATTGACCAATGATTACAATAAGGCCACAACCCAAAAAGTAGGCTCTTCAATCCCAAGTATATACGGAGGTATTACCAACAATATTAAATTTAAAGGTTTATCACTCTATGCTGTCCTTAACTATGTGGGAGGATATAAAACCTATAGTTTTCTAAGTCAGCATGGAATTTCAGATGGCCGGTATGTGGCTTTGAATCAATTCGATTTAAGCAGCTATTCAAACCACAGTCGATGGCAAAAGCCGGGCGATCATGCTACCGATCCCAAACTTGTAAAAGGGGGTAATCACGGCTCAAATAACTTTTCTACACGTTATTTGTATAATGGTACCCATTTACGGTTACAGGAATTAAAATTGGCTTATACTTTACCAGTCAGTTTGACCAGTAAAATGGATTTGAATACGGTACAATTCTATGCAGATGGAGAAAATCTCTGGACTCATACTGCACCCAGTTATATCGGTCCGGATCCGTCAGAAGGATTGAATGGAGGTGAAAACCGATATACAAAATATCCAAATAGCAGGACCTTCATGTTTGGGATTAATTTGAAATTCTAAAATAAAAAAAGAATAATTATGAAACGTCTTAATATATTAAATATAATTATTGTATCGTTATTACTAATTATATTTCAATCTTGTAAGGACAGTTTAACAGAAACGCCTCACAATGGTGGAACTTTTCAACAAGCTGTAAGTTCTCCCAACAATCTTAAAATAGCCACGAATGGCGCTTATGGGCTAATGGAACCGTATGCTCCCGGATTCTGGCGCCCCTATTCAAATTTTATCACGGATATGGGTACCGCACCCAGTGATAATGTTAGTTTGGGAGTCACGACGCCTGACCCGATTCAACATAGTTTTGATTACCAGCGCTCAGTTAGCAGTGGAAATATCCTTGCTTTCTGGCGACGCTCCTATAAAATCATTTACACGGCGAATCAGAATATTCAGGGAGCCGATAAGATGTTAAATGGTAGTGGATTGTCTTCTTCTGACATGACTGACGTTAAACAACTTAAGGGGGAAAATCTTTTCCTGCGGGCCAAAACATATTTCGATCTCGTCCGGGTGTTTGGCCGTCCTTACTCTCAAAATCCGAGCCAAAATTTAGGGGTGCCCGTGGTAACACAACCTAAAAATGATATAAAACCCAAAAGAGCAACGGTTAAAGCCGTATATAAGCAGATTGTCTCCGATTTAAAATCGGCTGCTTCCTTAATGACAAAACGGGAATCCAGCAGTTATGGATCTAAACCTGCAGCTGAAGCCCTGCTTTCAAGGGTGTATCTATACATGGGGGATAACCAAAACGTCATCACCTATGCTGATAAAGTCATTAATTCCGGCAGATATCAACTTTTATCTACCCAGGATTATCCCAAAATGTTCAGCATGGGTAATGTTAATAATCCTGAAGATATTTTTGCGGTCAATCACGCTAATAATCAAAGTTTCAAATGGGACAGCTATTCCTCTCTGTATTACACGGATCCATCAGGCGTCGGTTGGGGACAATGGTTTGCTTCAACAGCGCTTGTTAATCTACTCAATGAGCATCCCAATGATATCCGAAGAACATTTATTGATCCCCAGTATAATATAAACAGCAACGGTGATACTACCGGTGTGAAAACGTTAAATGATGTTCCTGAATATTTCATAACGAAATTCACCGGTAAATTTGGGCAAAGTCACAATTCTGATATGGTCTATATGCGTTATGCGGAAGTATTTTTGAATAGAGCAGAAGCATATGCAAAACTTAATATGGATTCCAAGGCCATTGCCGATGTAAACAAAATCAGAAAACGGGCCGGACTTCAGGATTCAGCGATGTATAATGCCAGTAATATGACACAGAAACAGGTGTTAAATGCTGTTTTAAAAGAACGGCGTCTGGAATTCTATGAAGAAGGTCATAGAGCCTTCGATCTATATCGTAATAATCTACCGATGCAAAGGAACTATCCTTCCGTTGTTGGAGGTCACATGACCGTCCAGCCTGATAGCTATAATATAATTTGGCCTATACCCAAAAATGCCATATTCCGTAATCCGAATTTAAAACAGAATCCCGGTTATGGCAGTGGTAGTTAAACTTAATTAATCTGAGTAGAACGATTATATTAATATCAGTTTGTGTCGTTCATTGAAATTCTTTTTAGGGCCTGGCTTTAAAACAATCAGCCACAAATAGTCTAATATTGTTTGTCATGTCATGTTAAAAAATACAATTTGCACAGTTTGTTTTGGCATTTTGACAGCGATTTTCAGTAATGTTTTTGGCCAGGTTCCTAATCAGAACTGGATTACAAAAAATCAACTAACCGGAGAGAACGTTATAAATTTACGGAATGAGCTGGCCCAGACTCCGCCAATGGGCTGGAACAGCTGGAATGCATTTCACACCCATATCAATGAAAAACAAATAAAGGCAGTGGCCGACGATATGGTCGCTGACGGGATGAAAGCCGCCGGGTACAAATACTTGATTATCGACGATGCCTGGCTTGCCAAATACCGAACCGAGAGTGGAAAACTGATTGCCAATCCTAAGCGTTTTCCTGACGGGATCAAGGCACTTGCCGATTATATTCACAGCAGAGGGCTTAAATTCGGTATTTATGAATCGGCCGGTCCCCACACTTGTGCAGGCTATCCGGGAAGTCTGAATCATGAAAAGACTGATGCTCTAACTTTTGCAAAATGGGGCGTGGATTATCTGAAATATGATGATTGCATGAAAAAAAGGAGTGCCTATCATTATAAATATATTCGTATGGGCAAGGCATTGTTGGCCTCCGGTCGCTCAATTGTTTATAGTATCCATACGCCGGGTGTTAATGATATTTCTAAAAAGTCCAAGCCCTGGCAGTGGGCGATTAATGTCGCTAATATGTGGCGTACAACCTCTGATATCCATGATAATTGGCAAAGTGTAATGAATATTCTTGACCAGCAGGTGGGACTGTATAAATACGCTGGTCCGGGACACTGGAATGATCCTGATATGCTGGAAGTGGGTAATGGGGGCATGACCACGACGGAATACAAGGCCCATTTTAGTCTGTGGGCCATGCTGGCGGCACCGCTTATTGCCGGAACAGATCTGCGACATATGAGCGATGAAACCAAGGCGATTTTGGAAAACAAAAGAGTGATTGCTGTCGATCAGGATCCAGCGGGTATTGAAGGCCATAAAGCGATTGACCATAGTGCGCAGGAGGTGTGGGTGAAGCCGCTTGCTGACGGAAGTGAAGCAGTGCTACTTTTAAACCGGGGCCCAAAACGAGCTTTTATGAGCGTCACTGCGGAGCAGGTAGGGTTGAAGAAGGTTGATTATTACAAGGAAAGGAACCTGTGGACTGATAAGACGCGGCGAACCGATGATTTGATTCGTGGTTATGTTCCTTCGCATGGCGTTGTTATGTATCGCGTCTGGCCCAAGTAATCAGAATTTAGAATAACATACGAATTTTAGCAATTCAAAAATTAATAACCAGGCAAAAAATGGATTGTAGCCCTGGTAATATATGTCAAATCAATAGGTAATGTTCTGAAATGAGCAAAATTTACAAGTAGCTTATCCTTCCTAAATCACCAAGCTTGAAAAAATCTCTGATATACCAAACCTACCACATTTTTTCATTTTGTCCTGTTGATATAATGATCCTTACTTTTTAAACTTTGCTGCCTCTTTTCTAAGTTCTTTCGCATAACCTGGCAAATTCAACCCTTCCTCAGCCATGATCAAATAGGAAAGATCGGTTCTCCGGGAAGCAAAGTGGCCAAATTTATAAGGGACATATCCTTTACCTCCTTTAGGAAATCGGGACACTTGCCATACCTTTTTCAAATGATCATAACTTGTTTTGTAATTCTGCCATGCAGAATCAACTATAGAAGCCATTTTATTTAAATTTGCAGCCACCTTTTTCGACTGATTTTGTTTTTTCGCTTTCCGGGCTTTATCTGCGAGATGGGCTATTTTTCCAATTGAGAACACGAGGTTGGCATTCGCTTTCATAAAACGGCCCATCGACGCAAATACTTCTAAATTATACCTGTTACGTTTTACCTTTCCCATGTTTTTTTTCAAGGTTTCTACGGCCCTGGCATTTTTTTTCATTTCTTGTTTCGCTTTTTTCATAAGGGCTTGATAATGTGCGGACCAACTGCCTTCCTTAGGCACGTTTTGTATAGAAGGGAGATCAATAAGCTGATTCTTGCCTTTCCGGTAAGAACGTTTGGTTCCTTTCTTCATAATTGCGGTATCCCAGAAATCAACTCTTTTGGACAAATTATGAAAAGCTTTGTAAAGTCCTGACGTATTCGGTCCAAAAAAGCGATAAATATAATTGTTCCAATATTGGCGAATAGTAGCAGGCTGTTTATAATTCCAGCCATAGTCTGCCGATGCTAAATAGCCCATCCAGAACGTTTCGAATTGAAGCCCGCTGTCGTCCCAGGCAGTACAGAGTTCCCCGAAAACATGTTTTTTCGCACTGAGCGTAACAAAACTTTTGATGTTTGCAGGTTTTCTTTCATAACTTGGTATTAACGGACGGCTATTCTGTGCGGCCGTTGCACTTAGATCTT
This sequence comes from Balneolaceae bacterium, assembly GCA_035638715.1. Lineage (GTDB taxonomy): Bacteria > Bacteroidota > Rhodothermia > Balneolales > Balneolaceae > SMO-BIN1. The sequence goes on along the minus strand of DASQZL010000060.1, from coordinate 8,836 downwards.
TAATTCCATGCTTCTTAAACCAATCAATTAGCCTTGCATTCGCTTTTCGCACATTTCCTTTTGAGGTATTAGCGTAGGTCCATTGTGAATAGATTGCATTCCGGGGAAATTTATTGATTACCTTATCAAGTTTTGCTAAACCTTGATTCAAAGTTGAATCAAACTTCTGAGACGACATCTTAGTAGGGTACATCAGATGCCAAATCCCTGCAATTTTCAGCGGCATATCATCCCAAAAGATCATTTTTCGCCCCTTCTTATTATTTACATAGCCATATACTTTATTGAGCCACCGTAAGTATAAACTAAACGGTCCGTGTTTCTTTTTATAGGACTGCAGCTGAGAGTTATTCCCTGTAAACCGTACTTCATCACCACCTACATGATAATACTTAACGCCAGGCGTTGCCTTCATCGTCTCGCGATAAAGATCAAACTGCAATTTATAGGTCCCTTTTTTCAGAGGATTAAAAGCCCAGGGACTATCAGGATCGGCCCTGAGATTCTTGAATTTAGGATGTTTTAAATATTTATACGCATGCCCTAACCCCTGAACTAATGGAATGATTGCAACGTGATATTTATGGGCATATAGCGTTAACTTTTTCACCTGTTGCGGACTCATGGAATGAGGAGCCGCAATAACGGGATATTTTTTATAATTGAATTTGTCTTGAAATTCAAATACCACCCCATTTACCTTGTACCTTGCCAGTTTGGCAATCGCATTTTTGAGGTATGCATAGCGATTCAGGTGAAATGTTTCATCAAATTGAACCCATCGTTTCTTCAAATCCGGCCAATCCTGGATGAGCTGACCCTGTAAGGGTCGATCATTCCATTTAGCATTTTCCAGTAGCTGTTCGAAAGTCTGTACGCCATAAAAGAGTCCTGAATGAGCATCTCCGGAAATAGTCACTAATTTTTTTGACACATTCAGTACATACGACTGCTTGTTGTTTTGTTTGGGATCCGGGATGTTCAGCGAGGAATAAAATTTGGAAAATTTTTGATCAACCGAGGGAATGCCGAGTACAACCGAGGGATAAGAAAGATTATTGTAGGTATGGATTACCTGTACATTCAGGTTATTTCCAAATAGTTTACGCATTTGATGCTGCAACAACGTGGCCGCAAAATGATCGTTCTTGCCAGCCTTTTCATAAAGGTATATCGTTTTGAGCTGACTGGGTTTGAGGGAAACACCCTTTTGCATTTTCATTTTTTGAGGGGCCGGCAGTAGTTTGCCACCCTTCTGTTTTGGATTCTTCTCTTTCTGGCAACTATTTAAATTGAAAAACAAAAGAATACAAAAACTTGCGCCTAAAGTAATGTTAATAAATCTTTTCATATTGTTCATTGAAACTTTAATGAATGATGAATTTGATAGATTATTTAAAATAACTTGGCAGTACCATATCTACTTATAATTAAAGCTGCCGCTTGGAGATCATTTGTCAAAAATAAATAGGAAAATTTTCTTACTCTTAATCATCAACATCTTAAAAGTGTCGTAAAACGCATAACACCATTGCCAATTATTGGGCATCCATACACTGTCCTTCATTTCGCGTAGTAACCTAAATTATCAGTAATGTGGTATCGCAATGAGTGATTTATAAATAATTTACATTTTGTTGGGCAAAGCCCATATCTGCGTAGCTTCGTTATCCCCGCAAGCCTGCATCCTCCAGTGCCGATCTTCTTTGGTGCCCACGCCATGAATGCTGAGGCAAAGATGGTCACTGGCATTCACAAGGTTGCCGTTAAGTTTGTATACCCAGTGTTGTGAGGGTTGGCCGGTGCATGCCTTCATTTCTGGTGATCCATTTGTAACTGTAAGACAACGATTGTCAGCGCGAAGTGATCCGCTGTTCGAAACAGTCCAATCCTCATTCTTAGTACCCTGGCAACGACGTACCACACCCGTACTGCTGAGACAACGGCCATAGCTGTCGATAGTGCGCGAGCCAAGATTGCGTTTCGTACTGGGGATGGTCATGACAATTGCGCCGGTGCGGGAAGGTGACCCGCAGGCCGAGGCCGGATGCAAGCGCCAAATAATAGTGTCGTGGGACTTGACACGTACCTCAAGCGATTTTTGATGGCGTGAAGATACTCCGTTCCACAGATTACGAGCCGAGACACTACATCCACTTCCAGAAGAGAATCCCAGGATATTTAATGGTATACGCGCATGAATGGGTGCGTCACCGTGGTTGAAGACGGCTACGGCATAATCGCCATCAGCAAGCTTTTTAAGCAATACGTCGCTTGCTTTGGTACGCCGCACCAGTGTCGCCATGCGTCCCAATGGATCTTGGTCCACACGAATCACTCGCTTGTTTCCCAGAACGCGTATGGCTGCGGAACTGAGCTGACCGACATTTACGCTGAGCTTGAGCGGAGCCGACATCATCGACCAAAGAGCCATCTGGCTTCGTGTTTCGGCGAGGTTCATACCGCCACTACCGCCTATAATGAAGTCGGGATTATTCCAATTGCCCGGCTTCTGGTAACGGCCAAGAGGAAGATTATAGGCATAGTTCCACATTACGCTTCCAAACCGATACGCGGAAGGATGAGCAGATCTAAAAATTTTGATATCAGACCCTTCACGCCAAAGCTGACCATATTTCCCCGCCCAGCCCAATACGTTGTACCACGCAGGTTTGCCCTGGAAATAAGCGGGGGCGGATTCCAAAAATACCATAGGTCGACCGCTCGACCGGATGGCTGCACTTGCGCTGGCATAGGCCTTACGGTACGCAGTGCGCCTGGGGACCCCTTTGGGTACTTGTACATTGCATCCATCAAGCTTTACATAGTCCACGCCCCATTTTGCAAATAGATGCATATCCCGCATAAAATGAGTTTTGCCACCAGCTTTCTGAGCACCACTCCCCGCGTACCCACCGCAGGTCTTACTACCAGCATCTTCATAGATGCCGAACTTGAGACCCATAGCATGGACGGAATCGGCCACCGGTGCTATACCCTGTGGAAAACGCTTTGAATTAGGTTGAAGATTACCAGCGGCATTGCGCTTTCGCGCCATCCAACAATCATCAATCGTAACATTGTTATAACCACGCGCGGCCAAGCCAGAAGAGACCAGCGCCCTGGCGTTGTCCAAAATTGTTTTCGATGTATAGCCGCATTGATACTGTGCCCAGTCATTCCAACCCATTGGTGGAGTTTTCGCCAAGTCGTTTTGCTGATTTGGCACGCTATCCCGAAGAGTGGAAATAGATTTTTTTTCCAATATGGCAGTTTTGTTCTTTTTTCCGGTGCGAGCCATAGCTAAAGCTTGAGTACCGAAAATTATGGATACAGAAAAGGCTACACCGGCTAAAAATACATAGAGGGTTCTGGAACGTTTCATAGATTTATTCTCTGGATATTTAATCTTGTATTAAGAGTAAAATTTGTAAGCCACTGTTCGACAATAAATTGAAGGCTTTATCAATATATTTATATTGCGGCCAAATAGCTTACTCTTTTTGTTCTGCAGTACCCCAGCAGCAAAATGACCGTTCTTAGCAGTCTTAGTATAAGGGTAAATTGTTTTGGGCCGATTTGGTTTAAGAGAAATACCCTTTTGAATTTTTATCTGTTGCGGGGTGGGAAGAATATCGGTCCCTTTTTGAGACTTGTTCTCTTGCTGATAGCTAACTATTGCAATTATTAAGAAAAGAGAGATGCACAAGTTTAAATAAGTATAAGCGGTTTTCTTAAAAATATTCATACCGGTTTGATTGAGAAATAATATTCAAAATCAAATAGTTGTCAGTTGCGTACTACCAAGTATAATCGTCCTTTTCAATGTTGATCGACAAATTTTAACCTGAGAAAAATGGTGAATTAAATTGGAGTATGTATCATCTTAAGATCTCTCACCATCCCGGCCAAAGCTGACATATTATTTCATTGTGACAAGTCATAATATTTAGTCAAAATATGGCATTGATAGTATGAATGAAGCTGACTAAACTAACCTGACAATCGGCGTTTTGCAGTATATATGCTTTCAAATAGGTTATTTAATAACCGGGGTTTTGTTTTAAATCCGTTTTTTGTTCAACCTGCAGCGGTATGGGAAACCGATACATCCTTTTATGAAAGGTCAAAGGGACAACCTGTCGGACTTTATAATTAAAAGTTCCGTCTGAATTTTTAGTGATCATCATGCCGTTCAGTGATCCATTTAATCTCTTCATTGCCAGTTTCCAGCGTAGTAAATCAAAATAGTTATGACCTTCAAAGGCTAAGTCGAGTCTTCTTTCATTACGTATATCATTTAACAAATTTTGTCCGCTTGAAGTAATATCCGGCAGATTAACACTGGGACGCTCCCTGAGTTTATTAACAGCCTGCCTGGCGAGAGCCTCATTGCCTAAATGATATTCCGCCTCTGCGTAGTTAAGATACATTTCCGGCAGACGTATGAGCGGATATTCCGTAGTGGAGAAGGTTCCCGAACTCACGGCGATACTTTGATCAAAAAACTTCTTACAGGCATATTTTGTCAGCGAGGCATTCCAGGCATCAATTCCCTGCGGGCTGTCTTTACCGCCTTCATAAAATTCCGTCTTGCGTCCATAGAACATTTCATTATTATAAACAATATCGGCGTAAAAACGAGGGCCTCTGTTTTTATAAGGATGATTTGGATCATAGCCCGAATTGGGTGCTGAAATAGACTTTCCATTTTTCATTGGAAAAGCATCCACCAAATTTTGCGATGGAGAATGCGTTGTCCATCCGTGATATCCGTTTGGTGCTTCTATAGTTTGCATGTGGATACCGATATTATTATAACTGGGGTTGGAATTATGGGGACGTGCAAAAATAATACCGGACGTCTTGTTTTTGAGGAAGATGTCGCTATACTTTTTCCCCTGATACAGGTGATAAATTCCCATGTCAATGACGGCCTTAGCGGCATCCGCGGCCTTTTTCCATTTGGCTGCATTATCACTGGTATTATTCAAGGCACTGGCATCAAATAGCAATACCCGGGATTTCAAACCCATTGCTGCTCCTTTGGTTGCCCTTCCCCAGTTTTTATTACCATAGGATTTTGGCAGATCAGTAGCCGCTGAATCCAAATCGGCTACAATGAAGTTGGTACATTTGTCGTAACTGCTTCTTTTGACATTAAAATTGCCATCTAATTTAAAAACTTTCTTTATGATAGGGACTCCGCCGTATCGTTTGATTAGCTGAAAATAGCTCCAGGCCCGCAGAAAGTGTATTTCACCACTCAGTCGTTTTTTCATGGCCGAATTCCCTTTTACGCCACTTATTCTCTTGAAGAAAATATTACAGTGGCGAATGGTTTGCCAAAATCTGTTCCATGTTCCCATCCCGGCGAAGCCTGTTGTATTGGAAGGGGTCAGGTTCCCTTTACGAATAATACTGGCGCTTTCATAATTAAACCTGATATAAGAATCTGCCGACACTGACGACCAGTTCATACCGGTTCCTCTGGCCCAGACCCCTTCCATTACAGGCAGCACCTGATATTGTTGAGTGACAAATGATTTAGCCAGATTAATATTTGACCATACGTTCTTACCACTATAGGCGTTTTGGGGACCTAAATTCAAGTCGTTACACCCCGACAATTCGCATATCATAAAGCCGAATAATATTGCAATGATTATTTTTTTCATAATCGTATCCGATAAAATTTTTGTTAGAAACTTAGTGAAATGCCAACGCTATACTCCCGCACCTGTGGATAGTATTGGCCATTCGTTGCCGTTATTTCCGGATCATAATGTTTGATCGGACTGATGAAAAACAAATTTTGGCCCGATACATATATCAATGCTCTTGAAATACTGAAAGCTTTCACAATACCTGCGGGTAAAGTATAACTCAAGCGTACCGTTTTCAGGCGGAGATATCTTGAACTTTTTAACCAAACCGTTGAGGGACGGTTATCAACAGTATTATTTCTTGTGATTGCGCGCGGTATAGACGTATTGCGGTGACTGGGCGTCCATCGTTCTGTGAAACGCCAGAGTGGCGGTGTGTGAAAAGAACCGGGACTAATCAATTGTTTGGCTTCTGCCTGACCTCTCCAAAGCAGATAAGCTTCAAATCCTTTGTATCCTCCTCTCATGCTAAAGCCCCATTGAATTTTCGGGGTGGGAGATTGAAAGATTCTTACCCGGTCAGCCGGGGTGATCTTACCATCACCATTCACGTCAACATATTTTACATCCCCTATTTGGGTTCCCGGCGGGTGTGGGCTGTTATTAATCTGCTGTTTGTTTTGATAAATACCATCCGCTTTATATACCAGCCATGAGTTCATGGGATGTCCGGTAATTCGTTGATAGGATGGAATATTCTTGGGTTCATCCATATAAACAACTTTGTTACGGGCAAAGGTAAAGTTGCCGGAAAATTGGTAATTAAAAGATTCTGAGTTATGCTGGTAGGTTATAGCTCCGTCAATTCCATGATTTTTAACCTTACCTATATTTTCATCCGGTACTTGTAGTCCGGTATAACTGGGTACATTTGCATTGGGATGAACAAGAATATTATTTCGCTTGTCGAAGAAATAATCAGCATCCAGACTGAGTGAACCTCCAAAAAATTGAGCATTCAGTCCCACGTCTCTTTTACGAGCTACTTCCCAGGTTATATTGGGATTAGGGGCGACGCCGGGTACCAAACCCCGATAATGCGTTGGGTTAACCCCAAGATTATACCCGGAACCAAAAGAATACGAAGTAAGGAACTGGTAGGGAGCAATTTGCGAATTACCCAGTTTACCCCATGAAGCCTTTAATTTCAGGTCTGATATAAAGCTGATATTATTTTTGAAAAAAGGTTCATTGGATATTCTCCAACCGACGGAAATCGATGGGAAAGTGCCCCAGCGATGACCCGGAGGGAAACGATATGAACCATCATGACGAATGATGAAATTCACTAAATACTTCTGCTTGTAATTATAGGTGAGACGCCCAAACATGTCTCTTTTCGCACTGTGGTCCATATTTCCATTATTATTCAGCAACTGGCTGGAACCAAGCGACAATTGTACAATCTGATCACTCAACAAGCCCTGCCTATAAGCTGATATCCACCGGTGGTCGTAGCTGTGCTCTTCATACGCGACAAAAGCAGAAAGGTTATTATATCCGAAGGAATGTTTATAGCCGAGTTGTAAGTCAAGAATTTTATTGAATGATTTATTGTAAGTCTCATTCATACTCATTGGAGTAGCAAAACCATTACCCGATGTTTCCGATGAATATTGATCGATATACGTATCCGTCGTAGGATCGTAAGAATACATATGGAAACGGTCGGTGAATAATTTTGTATCCCAATGTTCAATATCAAAGTCCGCACGTCCCTGTAAATATAATCCCGGTGTTATTTCAGGAAGCTTTAAGTCAAAAGAAAGATTATTATTAAAAGTATAAAAACGCTGCTTATTAAATCCGGTGGTGCCATTGGCCATTAACAGGGGATTGACCAGTCCCTGGCTGCCGCTTGGTTTACCATTGGGGAAAAATACCGGAAGAAATGGGTATTCATTTTTGGCCCAATCGAATATACCGGTTCCACTTATGTTTGAATAATGCTTTCGTTTTAGCACTCCATTTGACTTAAGGGAAATATGTAAATTTTTCGTTGCCTGTATCCCAATATTGGCACGTAAATTACCCTGATGATAATACGTGGCACTCTGTTTAAAAATACCGTCTTGATATTCGTATTGCCCGGATACCGAATAGGTCACTACATCCGTACCACCTGATACGCTTAATTGATGTTGCGTTGTAGGTGAATACTGTTTCAGTATTGCTCGTTCCCAATCGGTATTTCCATATTGACGGGGGTTGTACGTGCCGTTTTTTAACGCCTGTATTGTTTTTTTACTATACTCCAGGGGCTGACTTGCCGCACTATCTCCTTCATCCCGCCATTTCATAAATTGCCAACCATTAAGGTGGCGTGGTATGCGTGTGGGCTGACTTTCACCAAATCTTCCATTGTAATGAAAAGTTGGCGGACCCTTTTTACCATTTTTAGTTGTTACAACAATTACACCATTTGCAGCTTCGGAACCATAGATGGCAGCTGATGCTCCCTTTAAGACGGATATACTTTTAATATCCGAGGGATTTAATTCATTGAAGGCGCTGAAACTACTTTGAACCCCATCAATAACATAAAGGGGGCTATTGTTGTTTAGGGTCCCACGGCCACGTATCAGAATGGTCGATGCATTATTCCCGGGCTCGCCGGAGCGGTTGTTCGCGATAACGCCCGGAACTTGTCCCCCTATAGAATTGGAAACATTTGGAACCGGCGCTTTACTTAAATTTTTTCCACTTACGGTCGATACGGCCCCCGTCACATTTTGTTTTTTCTCTTTGCTATAGCCAACGACAACCATCTGCTGTCCGGAAACAGTTGTTGATTTCAGTTGAACATTGATAGTTGAACGTCCCTGAATCGGCACTGTTTTTTGTTTGTAACCGATATATGAAAATATTAATGTGTCCTTTTGAGAAGGTGCATTTAGTGTATAATGTCCTTTGTTATTCGTAATGCTACCGGTAGTTGTACCTTTGACCTTGATATTGACTCCCGGCAAAGGCTTGCCATTTTGAGCTCCTTTCACAACCCCCTGCACCTTCTTCTGCTGTGCCTGTACTGCGGTTGCAATAAATAAAAATGAAAATAATAAAATCCACCCTTTCGTTATATTTTTATATAACATAATATTTGACTGATTGAAAGCTTATTTAAACCACCTTTTTTCAAAATATAACATTATTTTACAATTCAAAAAAAA